>CBDUUJ010000611.1:0-1509 GCA_965370205.1 uncultured bacterium | reverse complement strand
ATTTTCTGGGAATTAAGAAATAACCGCTCGCTGACGCTCGCGGCTCTGTTACGGTCGCGGCTCCGGGTTGCAGCTTTGGATTATACGTTGAACCTGAAATGAATGATATCCCCGTCCTGGATGATATACTCCTTCTTCTCCAGGCGATACTTACCGGCCTTTCTCACAGCATCCACAGTACCATACTGTTTTAAATCGATGAAGCTCATCACTTCTGCCCGGATGAATCCCTTCTGGATGTCCCTGTGTACCTTGCCGGCGGCATCATAAGCAGTTGTACCCATCGGAACAGGCCTTGCAGCCGCCTCGATCGGTCCGCCCGTGAAAAAAGTGATCAGGCCAAGCCGCTTGTATATCGCCGTCAGGAACCTGTCCTGAATCGTTTTTGTAATATTCAGATCATCGAGAAAATCCTTCCGGTCAGCGGGATCCATCTCCATTATCTCAGTCTCGATCGCAAGACTCGCTGCACCGACTCCCCATCCGTATTCCTCGCATTTCGCCTTGATATCTTTGGGAACTCCACGTCCGCCGCTTCCGAACTTTGCACTCTCATCGACATTCCAGACAATTATCCCCTGCTTCAAAGTCAACAGTTCGTAAGGACCCAGCTTCTGTATGTCGATATCGGAAAGATCGACCTGCGTAAGGAATTTGCCGTCCTCCAGATACGCGATCGCTTTCTCAACCGCAACCAGCTCGCGTTTAAGCTCCTTCCTGCCTCTCTCGTATTCCTTCCTGATTTTCTTAAGACGGCCTTCCAGCACACCAAGGTCCTGGATGATCAGATCGCCGAAGCAGACATCGATATCGGTCAGCCCGTTAACTTTCCCCAACGGATGCATCACTCTCGGACTGGTGAACGA
This sequence comes from uncultured bacterium, assembly GCA_965370205.1. Lineage (GTDB taxonomy): Bacteria > JAJVIF01 > JAJVIF01 > JAPKYR01 > JAPKYR01 > CBDUUJ01. The sequence continues at coordinate 643 of CBDUUJ010000611.1, read as the reverse complement.
CCTCACTACCAGCGCAAGAAGCTCTGCTTCACGCACCATTCCAAGCATCTCCGCGCCAAGACCTTTTCCGACCTCGGCAGGAAAGCCCTCGGGATCGATGAATGTAATCTCAGGATAGGACGTTTTTTTCGATCCGTCATGTTCCGCTATCAGCTCGACACGAGGTTCCGGAATCCTCGCGCCGCCCAGCCTGCGACGGGGTTTCCCAGACGGTGGCTCCAGGGGCTGACCTGTCATGGAATAGAACAGGCTGGATTTACCGCTCTGTCCAAGGCCGACGATACCAACACGCATAAGACGTTCCTCCTCGGGGTAGGTGAATAATAATATCGTACTCTGGATAAGGGGTCTATGGCAAGCAGGTTTACGAGATTGCACGGATTTCGTAGAACAGCACGGCAGTGCGTTTTTCATATAGTAATAAGCATCAGGGACGCACTGCCGTGCGGGACTGTTGAAAAAGTCTGGAATCCCGGAGTCTCAGATTTTTATCATCAATCAGCTAATACTCCTGCACTAAAATATTTAGTAACTAAAACCCATCTATGCCGCCCACAAACTTGATGCTAATGTGGTCAATTTCCTGACAACCATCGGGTTTGTGGGTGTCATTTTTATCGTCAATCATCCAGAAAAAGACACC
>CBDUUJ010000610.1:0-1511 GCA_965370205.1 uncultured bacterium | reverse complement strand
CTCTCGACGGAATGTCCATAGTTTCATCATCGATGTCGGTCTTTCTCCTCATGACATAGTGAAATTCATCAGACAGATCAGGACTGTTTCCAAGATGAAAAATGTCGGGATATTCATTGTCGGACCCCCGTCGAAAAGAAGTTCCGGACGCTCTCTCGTCCTTGAGGGGGCCGATCTCTTTATTCCATATATCTTTTCCGGTGAGGAGATTGTTTCGAAACTTGACGGTCGCGCGTTTTTCATGCGCCTCAAGGAAGCCTATGACCATTTAGAAATAAGATACGGTGAGGACGAACACGAAAAATAATACAGGGGATATTTAACATGTACCCGGATCATGATGTATTCGATGCCCCCGATTTCAGGGACGCTGACTTCGCAAAAAACAGAAACGCAATCCTTTATCACGAGGATTATATTCTCCATAAAACCGGCAATCATCCTGAAAATCCGCAACGGCTCGTGGTGATGAAAGACGCCATCGAGAACCATTCGGTTAATGAGTTGCTTGAATGGATCGAGCCGGAATTATGCGAAGAAGCGGATATCCTGAGATGCCATACAAGCGCGCATCATGAAAGTATCAGGCGTGCGTCCAAACGTGCGGCGGACACTCCCGAGAAACTGGTGTGGCTCGATCCCGATACGCCGGTTTCGCCGGATACATACCGGGCGGCCTGTCGCGCTGTGGGTGCGATGACCCGTGGAGTGGATTTGATCCTGAACGACGGCTGCCAGAGCGTGTGGGGACTGGTCCGCCCGCCGGGACATCATGCCACTCCTGAAAGGGCGATGGGTTTCTGCCTCTTCAACAATGCCGCATGCGCCGCTGAATACGCGAGGGTGAAACACAATCTCGAACGGGTGATGATTATCGATTACGATCTCCATCATGGAAACGGAACTCAGGAGATATTCTACGGTGATCCGGGAGTTCTCTACACTTCGATTCATCAATCCTATCACTTTCCGGGAACGGGGCGTATCGATGAGATCGGTACCGGCGACGGCAGGGGATACACGGTTAATTTCCCGGTTCTGGCGCGAAGCGGGGACAATGAATTCGCGCTTTATTTCCGTGAAATAGTTGCACCGATTGTAGAGCAGTTCAAACCCCAGTTGCTGATCGTTTCAATCGGCTTTGATGCCCATACAAAAGACCCGCTTGGATTCCTGAACGTTTCAACTGATATGTTTGGTAAGATCGTCACTTTTCTGCGTGCTGCGGTATCGGACCTGGGTATCGGGATTCTCTACACTTTTGAGGGCGGCTATTCGCTCGAAGCTCAGGCGGAGAGCGTGGTTGAATGCATGGTTGCGTCAACTGCAACCAGTTTCAATGCCGGCGACCTGCCGATGCCCAACCGGCCCGCCCAGGGCGCGATCGCCACTCAGGAGAGCCTTCGCGGAGCACTGAAAGGGATCTGGAATATATAGATCGGGGAAATATTGAAAAATATGTATTTATTCTCGTAGCGCGGACGTCTCGTCGGCTGTTGAAAAAACACAGT
>CBDUUJ010000609.1:0-1517 GCA_965370205.1 uncultured bacterium | reverse complement strand
AAAGGCCGATCAGAATTGACAGGTTGTGTCTGTCACGAAAAACAAGCCAGAAAGCATATATTGCAATAAACGGAAACAGGTACACAATACTCGCTTTACATAACCACGATAACCCAAAAAAGAGTCCCGCTAAAATCGCATAAAGGAACTTTTTTCGGGGGATTTGCTGCCTGGCCGCATACAGGATGATTAAAACCCCGATGTTGGCGTACAAAGCAGCCGGCAGGTCGGGCAGAAGGTAGGAAGCCATTCGCCCGTCCAGTGGAATGATCGCCTGTATTAAAGCTGCGATCAAACCGGTACGCTCATTGAAAAGCATTCGGCCCGCATAAAAAGCAACAATGACACCGATCAGGGAAAGGATGAAAGGATATGCGATTAATATGAGCTCATGGACGCCGAAGATTGTAAACCCCAGTGCCACGGGTGCAACGACTCCCAGACGCAATTTAAAAATGGGGAGACCGCTATAATCACCGGAGAAATATTTACCGGCAGCCATCTCGTGCGCTAACTGAGCGTATGAGCCGTCATCCGAACCGTGGAATCCTCCAAAGGAAAGTATGCGAAGCAGAATCGCCAGCAGTAGAATCAGGCCAAGAAATATTACGGTTCTTCCGGATGAATCATCTTTCATCATGCGTTTATCCCTGTCAGGTACTTTATAAAACTCAATCGGCAATTTCAAATTACTTGCCAACCGTTGTCTCTTTCGCTACACTCCATTTTTGACTCGAAGCGGTCGGGTGTCCTGCCGTCGGGTTTTCGTAATTCAAACGACCCCTCCTTATCAACCCATTTTAAGGAGCGTATTCCATGACAGCTAAAAAGATTTTGATTCTCGGAGCAGCCGGAAAGGATTTCCATACCTTCAACTGCCTGTTTCGCGGAAAGCGGGATGAATTCGAGGTCGTCGCGTTCACAGCGGCACAGATTCCATGGATTGAGGACCGCCTCTATCCCTGTATTCTCGCGGGAGAGGGCTATCCCGACGGTATCCCTATCGAGGATGAGGACGACCTCGAAAAAATTGTCAAACATCGAGGTGTCGATGAGTGTTTGTTCGCTTACTCCGATGTCAGTTACGAATATATCGAGAGAATGAAAAAACGATGCGTCAACGCCGGCACATCGTTCCGCGTTGCGACCGCCGGGGAGACGATGGTCGAATCCGCGAAGCCGGTCGTCGCGATCTGCGCGGTCCGCACAGGCGCGGGAAAAAGCCAGACCACCAGACGGGTGCGGGATATCCTGATCGGGATGGGGAGTAAAGTCGTCGCGATACGTCACCCGATGCCATACGGCGATCTCGCAAAACAGGCGGTACAGCGATTCGCGACTATCGAAGACCTCAGGCTGCATAATTGCACTATTGAGGAAATGGAGGAATACGAGCCGCATATCGTTAACAATACAATCGTCTATGCCGGTGTCGACTATCACGCGATTATCCGTGACGCTGAAAAAGAGGCGGACGTGATCCTCTGGGACGGCGGCAACAACGATACTCCTTTTTA
>CBDUUJ010000608.1:0-1524 GCA_965370205.1 uncultured bacterium | reverse complement strand
GAATGTTATTTCTATCGATCCCGACACTGTTCCGTTCTGGAGTATGGTTGAGGACGCCGTTATCACCGGAGAGAGTTTTCAAAACGGCGCGACGGTCGAATTGAGAAAAGATGGAGAGGATCCTGTCGCGGGAACGGATATCGTTTTCGTCAGCGATACCCATCTTGAGTGCGATTTCGATCTCAAGGGTGCCGACAGCGGGATGTGGGATGTCGTCGTGATAAATCCCGACATGCTGGAGGGCATTCTGGATGATGGTTTTACAATTGAGGTGTGGAGCGATGAATTTCTGATAGATTCAGGCTCGTACAGGCTTCCGGCGCTGGCAGAAAGGCAGGCCGGACCGATCGTACTTGCCGCCGGATGCAATGACAGCACGCTTCAGTACATGATATGGGATCCCCTGGGAGATGGCTGGGAAGGTCCGTACCTGCTTGCGAATAAAAGCAGTAACAGCATGATTGTATCCCTTGCATCCGATCCAACGGATGACTCGATTCTCTGCGCGAGCGGGCCAACACCGTACTATCGTTATACCGGCGGAACCGATCCGTGGGAGTCGGCATGGCAGCCTATTATTGGATGCAGAACGCTTGTTGTAACGGTCGATCCGTATGGCAGACTTCACATTATCGATAATTCCAGCAACGCATTCGGCTGGATTATTCATGTGCGTGCGACGGACTGGGGAGTGCCGGATACAGGATGGGATATTCTGGGTGATTATTTCGCGGACGGTTACAACGAACTTGTAATAAACGAAAGCAATATCCTTGACTATGACTCGATGGCCAACATGCATGTTATCTATGTAAAGGACCACTCGCTGAATCCATACTCAGGTAATCCGAGCGGCCCTCGCTGGATTCGTGTTACAACTCTCCCGGACAGTGGATTGAGCGACGGATACACAACGATTGAATATGCGCATGGGGTCGATGATGCTCTGGACTCACCCGCGCTGACATGTGATCCGGACGATGTTCTTCACGCAACGTACAGAAAATTCGACACCGACCTGAGCGAGTGGCAGATATGCTATGAAAAATCCACGACCGGAGGAACGAGCTGGACACCCGGACCAACGATCTGGCAGGGCGTTTCCGAGCCGGGATCGGGTTACATCTATCTGCTGTCGGACTCCGATGGGCACCTTCATTCGGTGTACATTATGGATGGTTTCTTCGAGTATAAAAGCTCGGACGACGGCAGTTCATGGTCGGATATTGAAATTGCCGACCCGGATAAGCCTCCCGGTGACGATGATTTCATGCCGAAAGTATTTGTCACTTCCGACGATATCATGCATGTCGCGTGGATTCGCGGGGATAAGTCGAGCGGATACGGTGATATCTGTCACCGCATGCGGGACTTGCTCTGAAATCGATTAGGTTACTTCATTTTCATATGTTATAATTTAGTCAGTATTAATACCGGCATGGAGCCATATCTGGGAGGGTAGGCTATGGGCTGGTTAGAAAAATTCAGCAAACCCAGGAAGGAAGAGAAAAAAAAGGCGCGGGT
>CBDUUJ010000607.1:0-1537 GCA_965370205.1 uncultured bacterium | reverse complement strand
GTTATAAAAATTAAATAGTATATTATATATAAAATATAAATAGTATATTGTCACAGGAATTTTCAGGAAAAATAAAATTAAAAATAAAATACAAAGAAACTCCGGTACCCCACCCTTTAGGGTGGGTCCTTTAAGGTGGGTTTCTAAATTCATCATCCCGCCTGGAATATCGATACACATGGATGATGTGTATAATATTGCCCGATGCGAATCCTTTTCATCACATCACGTTTTCCTCTCCCCACTGTAAAAGGCGACAAGCTGCGCTCATGGCAGATCATCCGCAAGCTCGCATCGGAACATGATGTGACCCTGCTGAGCTATATCGATACAAGTGAGGAAGTCGATCTCCTTCCCGAGGTCCAAAAGGTCTGTCATACTGAAACCGTGCCGTTCGGCAAATTATCAGGAGGACTCCGGCTTCTCAGGGGAATTTTCGACTACAGGCCATTCCAGGTGCTTTTATATGAATCGCCGGAGATGAAACGACTTGCCGGGAAATACATTCCCCATAGCGACATCGTTCATCTCAGCACACTCCGACCGGCCGGCAATCTCCCTGATGACATGGACTGCAGGCTGGTCGTGGACTTCTGCGATGCTTTCTCGCTCAACTGGCTGCGCAGGGCCGAAAAAGCCCGTTTCCCGTCGAGTGGACTTCTCAGAAGCGAATCCAACAGGCTGCGGAAGTGCGAATCCAGTCTGATCGAACGCGCGGATTTATCGCTGGCTGTAGGCCCGATCGATGCGAAAGCACTCGGCGACAGCACCAGGATCGTTCCCAACAGCGTGGACCTGGACGCATTTCATCCCCCGGCTGAGACCATCGAAAGAAAGGACATAATATTCACCGGCAATCTGAGTTACTCGATGAATATCGAAGCCGCGACTGGCATGGCAAATAACATTTTTCCAAAAATCCTCGAACAGTGTCCGGATACAAAACTTCGCCTTGTCGGCACCAATCCATCGCCTGCAGTAAGGGCGCTCGCATCGGATAACGTGGAGATCACCGGATTTGTGCCGAGTGTCGCGGATGAGATAAGAAGTGCCCGGGTCGCGGTCACGCCACTGGTCAGCGGGGCCGGATTGCAGAACAAGGTACTTGAGGCGATGGGCTGCGCGACGCCTGTCGTCTCCACAAGCATCGCGAATGCCGGTATCGGCGCTGTCGACGGAGTAAATATCCTGATTGCCGACGATCCCGATAAATTCGCAGCGCTTGTCGTCAAGCTCCTTTCAGACCGAGACAAAGCCGCTGAAATCGGTCAAAATGGTCGAATATTTGCAGAGGAAAATTTCAGTTGGGAAAGCACAAGGGACCTTCTGCTGCAATTATATTCAGAACTACAGGACAAGGTCGGCTGACTCACCTTTGAATGAGGAAATAAAAATATTGGAAAGGAAAGGCCTCGGGGTGACCCACTTAACATGGGAGCACGCGCGCGACGATATCCGCACGAACATGGCAGCCGGAATTCCCACGCAGGTGATCACCCTGACTCCTGAGATGTGCGTACGAGTTTCGGAAGATCCT
>CBDUUJ010000606.1:0-1539 GCA_965370205.1 uncultured bacterium | reverse complement strand
TGAAAATAAAGATGAAAATGAAGATGAAAATGAAGATGAGGAAAAGGATTTGCAGATTCCGCTGCGGCTTGCCGGATTTCTCGGATGCTTCATTGTCCCGTTGATTGTCGGCTATCTGCCGGCCATTCTCGACACAGGCGGCCCGGGTCCATTCCTCGCAGAGATCGTAAGTGAATCCACAAAGCACGGTCACGAACTGGGCGAATGGATCAGGGGACCGATAGATGAATTCCTCGCGACCACGGGATCACTCGCAGCTTTTTTCGAGCAGGGACTGGGCATGGGAAAATGGCTGCTTCTCGTTCTACTGGTTCCGATCATCGGCGAGAGTGGCTGCAATCCGAAACGTGTGATCGGACTTCTCCCGCTCGGGATCGCCGGTTTCGCCGCCCTTTACTGGGGAAATCATCCCCTTCTGAGAACGGCGGGGATCGCGGCATTCTTTTTCTCTCTCATTTATCTTCTTCCGAAACCAATTGAGAAATCCGGCTGGGACCGTCTTATACACATTGCATTGTGGCTGATTCCGGGATTGCTGCTGTTCGTTCTCGTCTATGTAAATTACGTCGGGATTTTTATTTTCTTCCTGCCGCCGCTTATTCTTCTGGAGGCATGGATGATCGAGCGCGCAGCTTCTTTCGTAGCGCTTCAGACAATCAGGGATAATGTGAAAGAAACTGAAAGTGAAAATAATTCGGATGATTCCACGGAAATGGAATCCGATGAAAAAAAAGAGAATGAAGAACCCGCGAAAGGTAAAGGTCCGGATTCGAAAGTGGAAAAATTCGTCCTCTTTGTTCTGGTTCTCCTGATGGTTATGAACGATGTCGGGGGATTTATCGACTCCAAATCGCAGGAAAGCTGGACCGGGATACTCGCGCGCGATGTCTACATCGACAGCGTAATCTCGGCAGTCGAGGAAGCGCCGGTGCCTCAGTCGGACCTGATCGTCCTGGGAGGAGCGGGACATCTTGGAAGTCCGGGGAATTACCGTCACTGGCAATATTACATTCCTGAGGCACGGACCATCTGGATAAAATACCTGCTTAATTATCCGGTACGGGAGGACATTCTCGTATGGGTAAGCAAAAACCGTCACCATGACAAAGTCCATCCGGATGAAATTTATCCCGTTGAAATCGATGACGTGGATAAAAATGTGCTTGCGGCTTCATTCGAACTTGAAGGCGCGAAAGGAATTATCGCATTCCCCGATGACATGAAATATTTCAGCGGTTCCGCGAATCTCATCCCATTGTTTGTGGAGGGTGAGGAGGACATCGATCCGGTCTGTTTCATGCTCGATTCCGAGGACTATACGAAGATCGTTTTTCTCGGCGGCAGATGGCATGAATGGGTCGATGACTCCGGAGAACTGCAGGGGGAATGGACCGGCGACTGGGTCGGAAGATGGTGGCTTGAGTAGCATAATAAGCAATATCATCTATTGTTGAATTTAAACCGGGTGGCACCTTCCGTTTCCGTGATTGAGGGGACACTTTTTTTTGCCCCGCAGATCCCTGATTAATTCATCGTTGT
>CBDUUJ010000605.1:0-1545 GCA_965370205.1 uncultured bacterium | reverse complement strand
AAAAACTGTCAGTGACCTACACGACACTTTAGTCATTGTCAACGAAGACATTGGATATACCCATCAATCTCTAAATGCGCTATATCCTCGCACTCTGAGTTTATTGGATCAAGCAGAAGAAGATGCATCCATCTATCCAGTAGTTTACAGTGGAGTTAAATTTGTAAAATCGCTAGGAGCACAATACAAGAAATATGATGATGAAGTGAAGGACATGCAGGTCTTAATGAGTAGATATGCCAATTCTACTGGAACCGTAAACAGTTCAACTGACGCAGCTGTGTATTTGTATAATGTAAGACTACCGGAAGATATTCTTCAAATACCAAATCAAATTCCTCGGAAATCCAGGGAAGAATACATAGAAAAATTAAAGGAAATCGATACTTCCCTTGGTGACACTTACGAAGAAATCTGGCAAATATATTACGGGACTAATGCTGATAAGTGCAGGGCTTCATTATTCATGATTAGGCAGGTTTTTGACCATTTATTCGGGATTCTTGCACCAGACAGTCAGGTTCGCGAATCTAAATGTTGGAGTGAAAAAGAGGGGGATAAACCAAAGCAAATATATCGTTCAGAGAGAATTCAATTTGCAGCAAATACTCAGGTTAAAGATGCTGGTTTGGCAGAAGCTCTATCGTCATCTTCAAAACATTTATTAGAATTATATGAAGCCGCAAATAGAGCACACGATCGGGGATTACTTGATGAACCTAAAGCTGAGAAAGCTTTACATGCGATGAACCAAAGTTTAATGGACTGGATTGACGCGGTTTAATCAATTTTGTGCAACATTCATGAAATTACTTGTTAACCCCCGCTCCACCCGACTGCGAGTGAGCTCATCCGTTATGTGGTTTTCTTAATCAAACAGACCAAGTGTAAAAAGGAGGCAATCTTATGGACTTCCTCAAGGGTCGTTTACAGGCATATCTTGGTCCACCTGGAAACGCTGACGCCCCCGATGACCTCGAGAGGGTGATCATCGACTTTATTGATCAATGCGAGCACACCCTGGATATCGCGGTCCAGGAGATCGACAACCCACGGATCGCTAAAGCGATCGATCAAGCAGCGCGGAGAAAGCGTCCCGGCACGGAGAAATTCATCCGGGTGCGCCTGGTCACCGAGGGCGACTACCTCAAGGAGAAAAAGCCCGTTGACCCACCCGACAAGGAGGTCAGCCTCGATACAAATCGCAAGCACTTAGTGACCCTCCTCCGCGGGGCCGTGGACGCCAAAATCGACTTCAACCCCAAAATCTTCCACCACAAATTTATCATCCGCGACCGGGGGGAGGCCCGCGAGGCGGTTCTGACCGGGTCGACCAACTTCACAACGACCGGCACCCACAGGAACCTCAACCACATCGTGATCTTCCACGACATCGGCGTAGCAGCCGCGTACCAAAGCGAGTTTGAACAGCTCAGGGATGGAATCTTTGGCGTGCGGTCGCCGAAGCTAACCTCGACCGATCCACTAACTCTCAACATTGAGGGGAGCCAGGTACAGATCATGTTCTCCCCTGACAACAACCCC
>CBDUUJ010000604.1:0-1563 GCA_965370205.1 uncultured bacterium | reverse complement strand
GAGATTGCGATGATCACTACAAACGATTTAAGACCGGGAACATGTTTTATATACGATAACCAGCTCTGGAAAATTCTTGAGTTCCAGCATGTGAAACCCGGCAAGGGTCCCGCTTTTGTGCGGGTGAAGCAGTTAAACATCCGTACCGGCTCCACTGTCGAGCGCACATACCGCGCCGGAGAGAAAGTCGAGAATGTCCGGGTCGAGAACCGCGAGATGCAGTATCTCTACCATGACGGCACTAACTATGTTTTCATGGACAACGAATCATTCGAGCAATTCGAAATAAATGAAAAATTGATCGGCGACAAGGCGGGATTTCTCCTTGAGAACACGAATTCAACCGTCACGGTTCATGAGAACGAGATACTGGATGTCAGCCCGCCGAATTTCATCAAGGTCGAGATTGTCAAAACCGACCCCGGGGTCAAGGGCAACACTGCACAGGGCGGGACCAAACCCGCAACGATCGCAAGCGGCGCAACTGTCATGGTTCCCCTTTTTATTGATGAAGGCGAGTTCATCAAGGTCGACACACGCGACGGCCGTTATGTCGAACGCGTAAAGAAATAATCCGTATTGCCGTTCCTGTCAGGGAAAGAATATCCTGTTTCCCGTGAAAATATATACGGTACTCTGGAATCATTTCCGATAGATTGGGAAGAGAAATATGAAAATGCCGCTTACGAGTGAGGAGGCCAACGCGTATATCGACCAGACTCTTCTGCGTCCCGACCTCCCCGAACCAAGCTATAAACAATGGATAGTGGAGAATTCAAAAAGGAAATTCGCCACTCTTTTTGTGCCGCCGTGTTATGTCCCCCTGGCTTCGATGCATTGCCTTGAAACCGAGACCAGGGTCGGATCGGTCATAGGTTTCCCGATGGGGTTTACGCTCAGGCACACAAAAATCCAGGCTTTGAAGGACCTCATCGACCGGGGCGCCGAGGAGGTGGATTTCGTTGTCAATATCAATTACCTGAAATCCGGAACCGACGCGGAATTCCTCGGTGAACTCAAAGACCTCAGAAGCTATGCGGACACACGCACGACAATACGGGATGAACGCGTAATTCTAAAGGGGATAATCGAGTGCAGCTATCTCAACGAAGTCGAAAAACGCTGGGCCGTGGAGCATCTCGCGGTTGCGGGGATCGATTTCGTGAAGACATCGACCGGACTCGCGGCTTATGGAGCGACAGTGGCGGATGTCACGCTGTTAAAATCGAGCGCGCATGGTCGAATCCAGGTGAAAGCATCCGGCGGAATCCGCAACAGAAAGGATCTGGAGCTGATGCTGAAAGCCGGCGCAACCCGGATAGGTACATCGGCGGGAGCCGATATCATGGCGGAATACATAACGATACCCGATCTGTAGATTTCTCCTGCTCATTTTTTCATATTAATAACAGTACATCAAAAGGATGACCCGTAGCACAGCACGGCAGTGCGTCCAATACACCATGATCTTAAAGCAATGACGCACTGCCGTGTTGTGCTACGGGCTATCCCTCACTCGAAACCGAAAATGTAAAATAAAATAAACGTGCACAGGGACCGAAT
>CBDUUJ010000603.1:0-1567 GCA_965370205.1 uncultured bacterium | reverse complement strand
CTATGGAACCCCTTCCGGCACACACAAATACATTCCTCGGACGGTTCCAGACCCGGGGCGCCGGAGCGATAACATTCCAGGTTACGGGCATTCTGAACAGCGTCCCCCTTGAGACGCTCCATATTTCGTATATACTTATCAACTGACCATGTCGCTGAAAAAAACATATTTCATTTCGCGATTTCCGGTTCTGCTGATTGTTCCGATCATTTTTGCCTTACTGATCGGATGTCCGGGACGGGAACCCGAAACTCCGCAGGAAAATTTTCGTGTCGGAACATGGGCCGGGTCGGTCGATGTGACAGCGAGGCTTATTCTGCGGGATGAGCCTCAGTACTGGTGCGCGGCATGGCTCGTGGAGGCTGCGGAGGTCCGCATCGATGAATTCCAGGACGGCAGTCTCGTTGGAACGGCGAATGGAAATTTCTACCACTGGAGCACGCATGACTCGCGACTCCTGAACTACGATGAGATCGCGTCGGGTAGATGGGATAAATACACGATCTTCAGTTTCGATCTCACCGGGCATGTGGACGATGACGGCTACACTCTGGATGTTGTCGAGCTGCCTCTTTCACTCGCCGATCCCGTGAATCCGAGTGAAATAATCGAGTTCTGGGATTTCCTTTATCCATCGAAAATAGAGGGACGCTGGCCGGAGGATGGCACTCGAATTATGCTCGGAGAAAGTCCTCTCGTGCAGGGAGACGATTACGGTCAGACTGTCACGGAGAGCCGATTCAGGGAATTCTCGGTTTTGTATAATTGGAATATTGAAAGGTTGTAATCAACCAATCCTTCTGCCTACCGAGTCCTCGACATCCTTTCCGGGGTTCTCCTCGCACATTATCGCGGCGACTTTTTCAATCCGTATCAGGTCGATCATCACTCTCCGGATACTCTCGCGGACCGGGCGGTATTCCACTTTCACATGACAGCAGTTCCCGAACGTGAAGAACATCATGTCATCGTCTGAGTCCAGAAGCGTTTTCAGAAGCGGTCGCATCGCGCCTGCATGTGCGACAAGAAAAATCGTCCGGTCGGACAAGAGGTCCCAGTCGATCATGATTTCCTTTGCTGCACCATCGACCCTCCTGAAAAATTCATCGTAACTTTCGCCCCCCGCCGCCGAAAATTCCAGCCACTTGTTTACGTCCACTTCACCCCACTCAGGATATTTCGCAATCGCGTCCTCGATAGAAAGCCCGGACAGGTCGCCGACATCCACTTCCATCAATCCCCTGTGGGTTTCAATTATCAGGTTGGGATCGATCTCACCAGCGATTATTTCCGCTGTCTGATATGCGCGTCTTAATGGGGATGCGATGATTTTTTCCGGAATGATCCCTTCGTGTTTGAAATATCGTCCGAGCAGATTTGCCTGTGCCTGACCGATATCGGTGAGCGGGCTGTCGGAATATCCCTGGATGACCCCGGACGCGTTGCCTTCGGATAGTCCATGTCGAATTATGTAAATTTGCATGATGTCTGTTAATTATTTTTGACCAAACCGGATTGAGGGGACACTTTTTTTTGCCCCGCAGATTCTTGATTAATTCATCGTTGT
>CBDUUJ010000602.1:0-1572 GCA_965370205.1 uncultured bacterium | reverse complement strand
CACTTTCTCTTGAAAATCTCTATTTCGGCACGGACAACTCCCTTGAAGTCATAACCTGGAATGTTCAGAATTTTCCCCGCAATAACGACATTACTATTTCAAGTATCGCCCGTGCTATTCAATCCCTGGATATTGATATCATCGCATTGCAGGAGATAGAGAGCTCGACGGGATTTTCCGCATTAATCGATTCTCTCGATCACTATCGGGGTTTCCGCGCCAGCTCGGCTTATGCAAGCATGAATCTTGCTTTTCTGTACAATACAAACTCGGTTACAATCGATTCTGTCTATGAAATCCTGGAAAATGAATGGCGCGCTCTGCCGCGTTCACCATTGGTAATAGAAGGATATTGGAAGGACAATCCTGTTATCGTGATCAATAATCATTACAAATGCTGTGGCGACGGAGTAATTGAGCACGGAAACACCAGTGACGAAGAATACCGCCGTTTCCGGGCAAGTGAGTTACTGGAAAATTACATCCAATCCCACTTTGATGATCAAAATGTCATCGTAGTTGGCGATCTCAACGACGAGATTACCGATCACCAAAACAATAATGTATTCCAACCATTTATCAATCAACCCGGTGCATATCTGTTTGCCGACATGAACATCGCATCCGGCAGCAGCGCCCTGTGGTCCTATCCCACCTGGCCCAGTCACATCGACCATATTTTAATCAGCAACGAACTTTTTGACGAATTCAATGATACAAGCAGTGATATTCAGACGATCATCGTTGATAATTATATGTCCGGCGGCTGGAACGAGTACGCCGTTAAAATATCCGACCATCGACCGGTGGCAATAAAACTTTATTTCCAACCATGATGATTTCGTAAAAAGTCCTCTTCCCGACTTGCAGGCTGTTGCAGTATCTTACTAACTTGTTAATAATTAATATAATATGTATATTTTGGGTGTGTTTCGGCGTTGTTTCAATATACCTTGATAGGAATTACCAATGGGTTTCTTACATGTGCTGTGTTGTTTTATGTATAGGTAAAACTTGCGAGGCTCTCATGGAATCATATATTCTACGCCCTCACCTCACTATCTGATAAATATTTCCCCAATTTCGGGGTAACTTCAGCTAAAGACTTCTTGAATATTATTCCCATATATTGTATAGTATTAATAACAGCGGGAGGTTTTCATGAAGCATCAAATCAAGAATTTCCTGGAAATCCTGAAACTCGAACTGGACGACCTGAATGAAGACATCCAAACTCTGAAACAGGAGTGCGAATACAAACTCAAAAAAGGCGTCATCACCAATTATGTTCACATGGAAAACATGGCATTATACGATAATGAACTTCATGCCGTCAATGCATTCCGCAGGATTGTTGAAGTTTCCGAGCCGGACAGCTTCCACTCACTGGATGATCTGGTGATCCATATTAATGAAACTTTCCGGACCGTTATGAAAGCCTGCGGTTACGCCGAAGCCGGAAGAATCAGTATTGAGCGAAAAATGTTAAAAGTTGCGAAATATATCCGGAGTAATTAATCCCGCTTTTTATTCTTGAGTCCACTTAAAAAAGGTATAATTCTACAGAAAAAA
>CBDUUJ010000601.1:0-1577 GCA_965370205.1 uncultured bacterium | reverse complement strand
AGGCGCGCACGTCGTCTGACATCCGGCGAAGGAATTGAAACCCTCTGGGATTTTTCACCCGACGGGGAAAATATTATCTACACATCTGAAACAGATGGAACCTCGGAAATATATCAGATTCGCTGGACCGGCGAGGACACCACTGTCATCGCGGGAAACACCGAAGCCGTCTGGATTAACTGGCACACTGAATCGGACAGGATTTTTTATCTTGCAAACGGACGAATTTCATCGGTCAAGCCCGGCGGCAGCGACAGCCAGACCCACGCGTTCAGAGCGGATGTCAATCTCGATCCGCTGACCGAACGGATATTCAAATTCAATGAGGTCTGGCGCATGGAAGATATCCAGTTCTACGATCCTGATTTCCACGGTCGGGACTGGAACGCGCTACGGGATGAATACGAGCCGATTGTCCGGGCAGCACGTCACTATCGCGATTTCAACGACGCGGTTAATCTGATGATGGGACGACTAAATTCCAGCCATCTGTATTTCCGCGATGCCGCCAGTGGACCGTCTGTCGGAGAAACAGGATATCTCGGATGCGGTTTTGTTGAAGATGACCAACCGGGGTTTTTAATCGATTGGATCACACCGCTCAGTCCATTTGATCATGATGAACTTGATATCGAACCGGGAGACAGAATCGTTCATATCAACGGTTTCAATGTCGCCGGATGGTATCCCGATACCGGATCGAAAGACGGGTCAATCGCAAATTACTGGAGAGCGCTTGAGGATACATCGGGACGGGAAATCGAGATCGGAATTATTGACAGTGACCCTGAGACCGGATGGGATGACGACCCTCGATGGGTGCGCGTCACGCCGATATCCTACTGGGTATGGTATCAGCTTGCGTATGAGGAATGGATGGCGGACAACCGCCGCACGGTCGATGAATTATCGGCGGGACGTCTGGGATACATCCATGTTCCAAGAATGTATGAGGGACAGTTAGAGAGATTCGAGCAGGATTTATTCACGGTCGGCTATGGTAAAGAGGGGATCATCATCGATGTCCGCTGGAACTCCGGCGGATGGGTCAGCGATCTGCTTCTCACGATGCTGAATACCCGTCGTCACGCGTACACGCATCCCCGCGACGGCGGCCTGGGCTATCCGGAAGATCGCACTCCATTTTACACAACGGATGTCCCGATAGTTGTCATCACCAACCAGTGGTCGTATTCCAACGCGGAGGTATTTTCGCACGCGATCAAAAACCTCGGACGCGGTCGACTCATAGGAACGCAGACCGGCGGCGGTGTCATCTCGACAGGCGGGACAATCCTCGCTGACGGCAGCTATGTCAGCCTCCCCCGACGCGGATGGTGGGCTATCGATCCCGACACACGCGAAATCCTCTACAACCTTGAAGGCAACGGCGCGGTTCCCGATATACAAATCGATCTCCTTCCACCCGACATCGCAGCGGGAGATGATCCTCAGCTAACAGCATCAATCGAAGCACTCCTTGAAGACCTGACACACAAACCGTAACGCCGGCATCCCTGCCGGCTGTTGAAAAAAGCGTAATATTTCTCGATTCTAATTTATTTAAAAATATGCCG
>CBDUUJ010000600.1:0-1581 GCA_965370205.1 uncultured bacterium | reverse complement strand
ATATTGAAGGAGGAGTGTCGCTTGTAACAATTACGGACGAAAGCAGAAAAGCCGCGCGTTGTGCGGGATCGGGATACTCGGTCGGAAAACCCTGATCGTAGGATTCGCCGTTCAGTCCAGCAGCCTCGACAATCACCCACAGGTCCGCATCACCGACCGCCTGCGGAGTGCAATTTGCGACCTCCACCTGGAACACGGAGGAGTTCACCGTTCCGGGAGCCGCAACCGCCTGAAGTTCAACCTGTGAGAACTGATGCGTGCCGCCGGGGATGAAATTTCCCTCAACGATGATGCTCTCGACTTCGTTCGGAACTCCCAGTCCACCAATGGAGCCTCCCTGCCAGTCGAAAACCTCGATATCGGCGCGGAGCGTGCCGCCCTCACCGGAGTTATCCTTGTAAAGATCGCTGCTTACAGTCGATACATTCAGGAAAAATGCCTCTTCGCAGTTCGCGGATGTCGGGAAATCCATCGGGTCATAAGTATTAGGATCACCTGTCAGTCCAGGATCGCCCGGTTCCCATGTCGCGATGACAGCGTACTGGAAATGCACAACAGGATTATTATCAATAATCGGAAATTCCAGCTCATACCCGCGGGAATTGGCCGACCCGGCCGTGAACCATCCTCGATCGTCGGCCTTGCCTGGTGTCGTGACATATTCGTAATAATCGCCATCCACCCCGACAAGGTTGGTGAAAATTTTGTATGGATTCAAGGTCGCTGCTGGATTTGGAAGATTGGATAACGCTCCGGCATAATATTCAAGAAGCGGAATCGTATCGCCGTTGAATTCGGTATAGTTGAACCATCTCGTCCAGCCGTCGGGATTCAAGAGAACCGCGACATTCTCACCGGTATCCGGGTCTGCGCCATAAGTCAGACCATCATAACCAAGCGTCCCGTTCGCGTTGTGCATGAAAACGCCCCATACATCGAAACCGTTATACTGGTTCAGCCCCGGGAACGGATGTTTCAGCGTGACTGTGCAATCCAGCCGGCCCTCCGAGAAAAAATCGGTGATATCAATATCCTCAATGAGGAGATTCCCGGATTGCGCTTCGAGAATATTGTTCACATTTGCTGTGAAAGTCGCTGTCCGAAGCGGGTCAATTACACATTGACCTGTAATCGTGTCGATTGACACATTCCACAGGCCCCAGAGCTGACGATTGCCGATTGATGCGGAATCTGCGGACGATCCCGAATAAATCGGGGAATCGTCGCAGGATGGTGTGGTAACTGCATTACTTCCAGCGCTATTGCATCCCAGGATCAACCCAAGCGCAACAGCAATACATGTCAGGAAAAACGAATGCCTGGTAAACATTGGTATTACCTCCGAATATCCATCTCAGTTGATTGCATATAATATTACAGGCAATTATGATACTAATTATTTTTAGTAAAATCAATTACACTGGATTAATAATTTACACTATAAAAATCATATTCACTCCTGACTCGGTGGTGTCCAGACTCCAAAGGGACCGCCGAATGCGCCCATTTCGCTGCTGTCATCGCTAACGAGTGCCGGATTCCCGACATGATAGAAACTCGGTCCGGGACCGCCATAATTTG
>CBDUUJ010000599.1:0-1593 GCA_965370205.1 uncultured bacterium | reverse complement strand
CCAGTCGTTAATCTTTGTATCAAGATTGATCCTATAATTATACTTTTTATAAAAATCATTCTTCAAAAATCCTTCAACATCCGTAAATCCACCAGAAAAATAGTATCCCAGATTTTTATTTTTCCGGAATAATCTCCGGTCACCATGACAGACCCGTCCGCGCTGAATCCAATCGCTGTGACGAAGTCATCGTGAATTTTGTGCGAGGCAATTTCGCCGCGATTGTTAATGTCCCAGAACCGCAGGGTCATGTCGGCTGAACCTGATGCGAGCACCTTGCCCGATGGATGGAACCTGACGTACTCCACGTAGTTTGTGTGCCCTTCAAGCGTGAAATCAGGGGTGGCGTACTCATCGGCAGTGATATCCCGCACCGCGATTTTACCCTCGTGACCCCCATCGGCGATCAACCCGAGTTCATCGTGCACATCGCTATCCCTGAACTCGTTTATTGTGCCGGATATGGTCATGGTGTCACGCCACTTCGCAATATCCCAGTAATGAAGCTTGTCATCGGACTGGAAGATGAGCATCTTTCCCGATGGATCAAACACCGCCGCGTCATAACCATTACTGTCATAGAATCCCTTAAGACGTCTGGAGTCCTTCAGGCTGTACAAAACAAGCATCTGATCAGAGCGTGCAAAAAAACTTTTACCATCCTGATGAAGGTCGATCTCTTTCACCGCGCCCTGATGGTCAATAATCTCAAATTTAAGGTTCAGACTGATTTCCATGGGATTTTCTCCGTTGAATTTTGTTAATCAGGTCGAATCATAACTTATAGAAAGTATATAAACCAGAACACTTTTGTCCAGAATATAATTATTGGTATGACAGCACCATGAATCTGTACCGACTAGTTGCGACATTCTTATCATCGACTTACGCGGAGTGGGATTTTTACAGATAAAGTGTGGATTAGGTGAAACGTCTCCAGACTCTGGATGTTTAGAAGATAAAGTCAGGATTTAGAGTGTCGCTTGGAGACGTAACAGGTGGGAGTGGGAATTTTATTTTTGATTTACGAAATTGAGTATCAGTCGATCACGAGAAAGTCTGACGGGATACTGACATCGGATGCGCTGACCGAGTTATCGCTCTCGATTTCCGAGTAGCGGTACACAACAGACCCGCCGAGGCGTCCCATCGGAAATTCAACGATCCGCAGTTCCCCGTCATCGAATGTAAATTTCACCCCGCCGCCCGCACCGGCTGTAATCTGACCGCTGAAATCATCATCGAGTCCAATTATTCCCGCAAAATTCATCGGGTTTATTCGTCCCGGCTCGACCAGCCAATCAATCCAGCCTCCCTCATCGAGGTCGGGTGGCGGTGGATTATCCACTTTACGGGCGGTTTTCACCGACGGGGTTAAAATATAAAGGTCGCTCCCCAACAGAAGAGTAACGGTAGCAATTCCTCCGGTCGCGGCACTCAGGCAGAGGCTGTCGCCCAGCGTGCAACCATCGAATTCGACCGGGTCCCTGTCGCCTGCCTGCATCACCATGGTGAAACTGTAGCCGTGAGCCTGTCCACCGGCATACAAGATCATCTGTCCTGCGGTGAGCAGCAAAATCAGACAGATCAGGG
>CBDUUJ010000598.1:0-1601 GCA_965370205.1 uncultured bacterium | reverse complement strand
CTTTCCCCTTGAGAGATTAGTAGTAAATAATGCTAAGTCTAATCTACTCCAGTTTCAGGTACTGGTCAATGCTTTCCGATCGTGTATCCCTGCGCATTTATTATTAACTCCTTCAAACTTGCGCTTCGAGGTCTTTTCATTGATAAAATCCGAAGCCTGCTGACTCTGCTCGGAATCATTATCGGCATCGGCGCAGTAATTACAATTACTGCGCTTGGAAACGCGGAAGAACCATTTTCGCTAATTTGAGGAAGATGAAGCTCGGAAAAGACCTCGCGGCTATTGCTGCGGATGGGTCAAAAGGCTACTGGTGAAGAAGTCGGAGTAAAGCCATGTCCATTGCCTTCCCGAATTCATTCTTTGATAAAGCCGGTCTTCCCAGACTGTATCCTGTCGGATAATCCAGCCGAACCGCCGGGTACGGACCCGTACGCCCGGTGGCGTGACAGGGAAAACCCGCGAGGGTCTGCCTATGTCGATATAGGTTGGGAAGGCAGCCTTATGAATTTACGGAGTACACTGGGAATAGTACAATTGCCTGTGATTGAGGTCTCTGTGATCGGTCCAGACAAGGTGCAGCGTTCCCTCGTCATCCAGACAAAGACGAGTCTGGTTTTTATCCTCACTGTACGGCATATCCACCTCATCATCCGGAACTGACTGGATATCATTTTCGGATGAGAACGGATCAAACACTTTCGAATAAAGCCCTCTTGTATTATCACGACGGTCGGTCCATGTCACCGCGAATCGTCCATCGGGTAAAAGCACGTTTTGATACCTGCTGTTGAAATGATTGAAACCAACCATATCAATTTCGGGTGTCCACTCACCGGTCAGGGGATCTCTCATCATAAAGAATCCCCTTTTCATCGCCCCGTTCCTGTTATCCTCAAAAGTTATATAAATTCGATCATCGTCATCGATAGAGGCTATTGGCTCAACTGACCGCCAGTCACCTGAAACAATTGTTTCCTCCGAACTTAATGTTCCATGATCAAATTGCATGTAATACAGGTTGGGAGGTTCACCATCCTCATACAAAATATGAAAAATGCTGTTCGAATCCGCGACAACATAGTGATGTGTCCATCCATCCGGGAGGTAAGTTATTTTCAGGATCATTTCAGGAGACCAGCCTGTCCCGTTGAAATAGGAGGCGCAGAGACGTCTATCCGGCTGCGGTTGTGAATCCATCCATGCCGCAAACATGGTTCCGTCAAGTGCGAGAGTCAGACATGGCAGAAACTGATTCATATGAGATTGCGATGTCAATATCACCGGAGAACCAACCTCGCCGTCGGGTGAGATATATCTGTAAACAATATTCCCTCCCTTAATGTCGGGATCATCGGCGAACAGCAAGTGAATACCACCAGAATCATCCTGGACCGCGTTCAGGTTGAATGTTTGCTGATCTGTAAAGATTACATCATCGCTGATTACAACACTCTGGTAGGTAAGATGATGGGGTTGCCACTGGTAATCGGCATAAAACAGATGAAAAATTCCATCTTCATCCACATATGTAGTTCTGGCATTATTAAGATGCGCCTGGTAACTCTCGTTCGGGATATCAGATATCATTTCACCCGGTGACC
>CBDUUJ010000597.1:0-1618 GCA_965370205.1 uncultured bacterium | reverse complement strand
CAGGAGCGGTCGGGCCGATGTGCGCGACCTCATCTGCCATTCTCACGGGAAGGCTGCCGGTATCGGCATCGGAGAACGCTGCCACAGTCCGTATTCCCATTTCCCAGGCGGCCCGGATTATGCGGCAGGAGATTTCTCCCCGATTGGCAATGAAAAGTTTGTTGATTCTTCGCCGTCGCACGCGCGGCATTATTGTTTAATCCTTATTACCCGGACACCGATCAGCCGGTGTCTCCAATATTTGTAAATGCCTACTAGCAATGATAACCAAAAAAAATCCGATCTCCTACAGTTGGGAATTATACCGTAGATTATTTCAGGATTCCTCTTCGTTGGTGTTTTTCAGACGATCCATGGTTCCCTTGAGTTTACGCTGGCGTTTATCCAGATCGTCCGCATCCCCGCTGTCACCGATATTCTCACCCATGAGTGACTCCAGGCGGTTGCGGAACGGGTTCATCTCAAAGTTGCCCTTGAATTCGACATCCCGGAGAATAAGCGAGACTTCCTCGGGATCGGTGATTTCCGCGAGCGTCCGTAATCCGCCCTCGCCGGCGCCGATAAGAAGAATTCTGTCGGAGAGCCTGACCATGTAAAGTGTCCGTGTCGGAGACAGGCTCAGCGTGTACAGTATTTTCAGGCTTTCCGATGAGCTGGCGAGTCCGCGGACGGTGATGAATTTTTTAAAAATAAGGCTGATACCCCAGATGATTACAAGGACGATTGCCAGGCTTAATAGAGCTCTACCCACGTCCCAGACCGTCAGACCCGGAGTGGGAGTATCCTCATCGGCCAGGCTGAATAGTTCCTGGGTGGGTACGTCGGCTGGAAGGGTGACCTCTTCAGGATCGGATGTCTCTGAGGCTGTTTCCTCTGTTGATTCGGCTGATTCTGGTGGATCGTTTTCGGACCCGGTGGGTTGCGCAAGTGCAACCGGGATAATGACCATGTTGAGAACAAGGAAAACTGTAACGAATATCCACAATCGTTCCGGATGCCGCATACAGGGATTTTACCGCCTGAGAGGGCTTGCGGCAAATGTTGAAGTTACATTAATTGATTTTTTTCAGACTTTCGATGCTGATAGGGCAATATAAAATTGGTATAATAAACAGAAGGGTAAGATCAAAGGGACAGATTGACTTTACCTTCGTTGTGCCAAATATCAGGAGGCTCAATATGGCTGCTCGATCCCCTTTTACTATCAACACTATTACGCTGGCCGTTCTGTCGGCTCTGATGCTGATCCTCTCACTATCCTGTGGAGGGAACGGCGGACCCACCTCGCCGGATATTTCAGGGAACGATAACGCTCCCGAGTTTACATCACCAAACGAACGCAACGCCCGGACTCCGGATAATACCGGTAATCATGCCGTGTGGGGTGTTTATACCATGGTGATTGACCAGGAGAAGCATACGATTGAAGTCCTCGACAACCGTGAGCTTGCCTTCCACATGAACGTTCGGGATATTCTCATGAACGATTGGTGGTGCCCGGCGAAAAACTGCATCAAGATCCAGTTCCTGGAAATCAACGAAGATATATACACGATCAAGGGTACGCTGGTTAACCCGACATGGTTCGTTGGATTTGATGTGAGGGTAATCATCTTTT
>CBDUUJ010000596.1:0-1631 GCA_965370205.1 uncultured bacterium | reverse complement strand
TAACCATCGGGTTTGTGGGTGTCCTTTTTATCGTCAATCATCCAGAAAAGGACACCCACAAACCCGTAGCAATATTAAAACCCGGTCGAGACAGAATCAAGTTTGTGGGCGGCATAAATTTATATAATGACTATAAATCGAGAAACAATGTGCTCTTTTCAACAGTCCCTGACAGTCGCGGTTGCGTTTACGGTTGCGGCTTTGAAATATTTTTTGATATACGCATGGCGCAGAATTTTTCGCCGCACATCGAACAGTATTCCGCTTCCTTGTACGCGACATCCGGGAGCGTCTCGTCATGCATCTCGCGGGCACGGTCGCCATCCAGCGCGAGCGCGAACTGTGTCTCCCAGTCAAAAGCGAATCGCGCGCGAGCCATCGCATCGTCACGATCACGCGCACCGGGTTTTCCAAGCGCGACATCCGCCGCATGCGCCGCGATCTTCGACGACACAACGCCGATTCTCACATCGTTTTCGTCGGGAAGTCCGAGGTGTTCCTTCGGCGTGACATAGCAGAGCATCGCCGCGCCATGATATGCGGCAAGAGTCCCGCCGATCGCCGACGTGATGTGGTCGTATCCCGGAGCGATATCTGTCACCACCGGTCCGAGCACGTAAAACGGAGCGTCATCGCATAGTTCCTGCTCCTTCTTCATGTTCATCTCGATCTCGTGAAGCGGGATATGCCCCGGTCCCTCGATCATCACCTGCACGTCTTTTTCTCTCGCGCGACGGCCCAGCTCGCCATGAATTTCAAGCTCCGCAAATTGTGCGGCATCGGATGCGTCCGCAAGACATCCCGGACGGAGCGCGTCGCCCAGCGAAAGCGAGACATCGTACTTGCGGCAGATTTCGAGAAGTTTGTCGTAGTGCGTATATAATGGATTTTCCTTCCGATGACGGATCATCCACTGCGCGATCAGGCTTCCGCCGCGCGACACAATTCCGGTCACTCGCGATTCAACAAGCGGCATCATCGAAAGAAGAATGCTCGCGTGGACGGTCATATAATCCACGCCCTGCTCCGCCTGCTCCTCGACCACTTCCAGCAGAAGTTCCGGCGACAGTTTCGCGGGATCGTCCACTCTCGCGATCGCCTCATAAATCGGGACCGTGCCGATCGGGACAGTCGAGTTGCGGAGGATCGCGTTGCGGATGCCGGGGATATCGCCGCCGGTCGAGAGGTCCATCACCGTGTCGGAGCCGTATTTGATCGCGATATCGAGCTTGCGAAGTTCGTGATCGTGGTCGGCGACTATCGCGGACGATCCGATATTCGCGTTTATTTTACAGAGCGCGTTTCGTCCGATGAGGAACGGTAACGCTTCGGGATGCTTGATATTGACGGGGATGATCATGCGTCCCGATGCTATTTCCTGACGCGCGAATTCCGGATCGAGAAGTTCTTTCTTAGCGGCGTACTCGATCTCAGGCGTGATGATGCCCTCTCTCGCAAAGCGGAGTTGGGTGGGGGGTAGGTCGCCGGATTTGGAAATGTGTTGTTTTATGGAATCGTGTCGGTTCATTGTTGTCCTACCTATAAAAAAACATTTCTTCGATCCTGCAGACAGACTGGGACTGTTGAAAAAGTGAAAAATAACCCGGTACCCCACCCTTTAGGGTGGGCGA
>CBDUUJ010000595.1:0-1634 GCA_965370205.1 uncultured bacterium | reverse complement strand
CGCCTTAAAAACAGCGCTATTTTTATGTCTTTGTATCGCAATGGGTTGTAGGGGGGGGCTCGATGGGGTGGTTGTTGTTTGCCCTTTGTTTTGGAAATACCTGTCGCTCAGGGGCTTAATAATTCTCTCGCAAGAAATCGGAAGCCTGCACTGATGACTCCACAATATGATGTGGAATACAACATCCTGAACCACAATATATTGAGAATTTCCCAAGATTATTGACAAAAAAACCTTGCCGATTCAATTGCACTGGTATAAATTAACTGCGCCATGAGAATAATGGCAAGCTTCAGCTTATTACGGTAACTTCTTGTTGTCTATTATAATAGCTGGAATGGAAAGAATGCGGTGGTGGGTGATTGTGTGTCGGAATCAAGTAAGGACCTAATATGATGATACATAGTTACTTGCATAGCCCGGCAAATCGAAACAACTGTGCGCTTGAAAATGATTGTCATATACGAGGTTTGAAATAGGTTTTATACGCGATGTTGGAATATCCGACTCTACATAGATTGACTGCTTATCGAGAGGGTTTCAACCAATGGAAGGTCAGTTGACTGAGAAACAACAGGACACGGAAGTCCGAAAAGCTGTCCCGGAGGTTATCCTGGTGGCGATCACGCCTGATGGCGAGGATGTCATCGAGCGCGCCTGCCGGACATGCTATCTGTCATTTCACAGATATGACCCGCCGGCATCGACCGATGTGCTGATCAGGAAGGTCATCTGCAAGGGTCATCATTCAGTGCTTGAGCATGCGTCCGCGACATTCAGGATCAAGGGAGCGTCGCGCGTATTTACTCATGAGATGGTGAGGCACAGACTGATGTCGCCATCGCAGGAATCTCAGCGGTATGTGCACTATGGCTCGCGCAAGCCGTTTGAGGTTGTTCTGCCTGCGTCTGTTGCTGAGGCGGGATTTGCCGAGAAATACCTCGGAATGTCCGGCGAATGCTATCGGCTCTATCAGGAGATGGTCGATGCGGGAGTGCCGAAAGAGGATGCGCGATATATCCTGCCGGGAGGAATAACCTCCGAGATCGTCGTGACCGCGAATTTCAGAGAGCTCCGGCACATTTTCTCCATCCGGTGTACCGACCGTGCACATGGGGAGATCCGGAAAATCTGTCTGGATATGTTGAGAATCATGAAGAAAGAGGCTCCGATAGTGTTCCGGGACTTCGAAATTGACGAGGAAAAGGGTATAGCCTTTCGTGTAGATGAGGAGGATAATTGATGCGTACAGATAAAAAACTGCAGCTTTCTGAGAATGCCATGAAGGTGCTTGAGCGCCGTTATCTGATAAAGGATAATGAAGGCCGTCCTGTTGAGACGCCGACAGAGATGTTCGCGAGAGTCGCAAAGACTATCGCTCTGGCGGACAAGAGCTATGGTGCATCCGATGAACAGGTCGAGGAGATTGCCGAGCATTTCTTTGGAGCGATGACGGATCTCGAGTTCCTGCCGAATTCGCCGACCCTGATGAACGCAGGTCGTCCGCTCGGCCAGTTGTCCGCTTGTTTCGTCCTGCCGGTGGGCGATTCGATGGAGGAGATATTCGATACCATCAAGCATGCTGCTCTGATTCACAAGTCGGGCGGCGGGACCGGGTTTGCATTCTCGCGTCT
>CBDUUJ010000594.1:0-1640 GCA_965370205.1 uncultured bacterium | reverse complement strand
CTCTTTTAAGCTAATATAACCAAATCACTTTTCCAATGAAAGGAAATCCTCATGTCAAATAATAATCCAATCACCGACCTCGACGCGTTGCGCCAGGATCTCTCGAAGTTCATGAAAGAGATGATCCTCGAAAATTACATGCATTTTTCCGGGCAGAAAGAAACGCTCGAGATAACCCCGATTTATGAACGTTACGGCCACCTTGTCTCGAAGGACCTCGCGAAGAATATCCTCGAACGATGGAAATCCGCGGAAACTGAGGATGAGAAAAAAAGCTATAAGCATTTCAATCAATTTACATTCTTCGGATACATCGGAAATTTAATAAAAGGCGATTACGAGGATCTTACGAAAAAACAGGGAGAGATGTCGATCACGGTACGGGATGAGGAGATCGGATATTACTCGATAGTTCCAAAAATGATGAATGAGCCGGACGCGGAGATCCGTCGCGAGATCGAGGATCGGGCTTCTGAAGTTGAACTGGAGCTTAATGAACTCCGCATGGTGATGTGGCGGACTACAAACGATGTCTTCCGGGAGTTCGGATACGAGAGTTATCGCGAGGGATGCGAGAAGTCCTTTCAGATCGACTACGGCCGGCTTGCCGGGGAGCTGCGTACGTTCCTCGATGAGACTGAGGATGCCTATATTGAGGCTTTCGACAGGCTCGCGGGAGAGCGACTTGGATATCCGATCGCAGAGGCCCGTAAATGCGATCTGGCCTATATGATGAGGGGAGAGGCATGGGATTTCCTGTTCCCGAAGGAGGGAATGGTAGAGAAAGCGACCGCGTTCATGGCTGATATGGGGATGCCGATAGATGAAGTCAAACCGGTGATCCTGGATGTCGAGGAGCGCGAGAAAAAACGTCCCCGCGCGTTCTGTTCACCAGCACAACCGGGAAAAGAGGTCTATGTCTGCGTCCGTCCGATGGGCGGACTGAGCGATTACCTCACTTTCCTGCATGAATCCGGACATGCCTTCCACTTCGCGCATACCGATTCAACACTGCCCGCAGAGTTGATACTGATCGGCGACAGCGCTACCAGCGAGGTTTTCGCGTTCAATTTCAACTATCTTGCCACCGATCCGCTCTGGCTGAAAACCTATATCGGTATAGAAGACCCAACCCCGATCGTGGAATTCCTGAGGCTCCAGAAACTCTATTTTCTCAGGAGATACTCATCGAAATTCCTGTATGAACTGGAGCTTCATGCCGATTACGACATCGAGAGCCGTGGCGGCGGACTCTACACTGAATATCTCGATCGCGGTCTCAAGGCGAAGCATCGCGAGGAGAGCTGGCTGGACGATCTCGATTCGGCTTATTATTCGGCGGGATATCTCCGGGCGTGGATTTTCGAGGTTCAGCTAAGGGAGCATCTGAAAAAGGAGTTCGGCGAGGACTGGTGGCGGAACCCGTCGGCGGGCGAAAAACTTCGTGAGTACTGGCGGACAGGTCGGATGTACATGCCGGAGGAAATGGCGGAACGAATATGCGGTAAGCCTCTGGACCTTGGACCCATCAAGCGTGAATTGATGGGATAATTCTCAAATTATTAATAACGGCTCTTCGTGTTTTAGACCAATCCCATTAATTATTTTTCAATTCTGCAGGCAGTCTGGGACTATTGAAA
>CBDUUJ010000593.1:0-1655 GCA_965370205.1 uncultured bacterium | reverse complement strand
GTATGTCGTGTTTTTCTATATCTTATGCGTCGGACCGGCTGGTAGAAGACTGACCCCGATGGTGATGTTTATCTCCTCATTGATCCTCGGGACTCTCATAAGCGCGGTGCAAAATCTGCCGACACTCTTCTTCTCTCTGGAAAGCACGCGATTCGAACCCGATATCTATTCGATACGCGCGGCGATGCTGAGCGCACCATTTTTTCTCAACCACTTTATGCCGTCGCAATCAGGCGCGTTTATAATTGGATATAAATACGTCGGTCTTGTCCCGTTCCTCTTTCTGCCGTTCGCTTTCCTGAAATTGGGTAGCAGGACAATATACAATCTGTTCTGGCTGATCGCATCATTCTCAATCAGCCTGATGCCGCGCCTGTTCATGGTGTTCTACAAAATCCTGCCGGGCTGGGAGATTACCGATCACCCTCCGACAGTACCGTTGTTCTTCTGCCTGACGGTACTCGCCGCCCTCGGCGCTGATTGTCTCTGGAACCAGGTGGGTCGAAACAGGCGGTATATGCAAATCGCCATGTCGGTTGCGGCTGCCATTTTCATCATTGTCTTGTTTTTTAGTATAACCGGGGGTTTGAATCGCACTATCGTTTTCTATTCCCTCAGCAGCGCGGCATTGCTGCTCTTCATATTCGTATCAACGCTGAGCGGCACTCAATCTGCGTGGCACAGACGGGCATCCCTCGGCGCAATTGCCGCAATAATCATCTTAGCCGCTGTGCCATGGTGGATGAACCTTCGGCATAATCGTCCGCTTGAAGAAGTTTACAACACCCCGATTTACACGGACCACATCCAGGATCTCTCATCCGAGAATCTCAGGTTCTACCGTAAAGGTTGGCAGCAAAATGTTCCGTCCAACATGGGAATCCTGTGGGGGATCGAGGACGCGGGTGGATATGATTCGCTGGTGTTGAAAAATTATTACGATGCCGCGCTGCTTCATGGCATGCAATTCCACCGTGGACGTGAGACCATGCCGATCACAACCGCCTATCCGATCGACCCGGGTATGCTCGAAGATATGGGCATCGGAATCCTCCTGAGTAGCCCCGGCACATACGGATTGAGGACGGACGGCTGGGTCAAACTTGAAACAACACCGCACAGCGTCGGATTGTCCGTAAAGAAATCCGTCTGGAGAGCCGCATTGATACCGGAGGGAAAATTCATGGCCGACGCCATACCGGTCGATTATCATGTGGAGGGTCCGAACGAGGTGCGTATCAACATCACCGGACCTCTTGGAGCAGGATACGTGGTAGTCAGGGACACCTATGCCTCCGGCTGGAAAGCTTGGGTGGACGGCGAACCCGCTGAAATTGAACAGTATCGGGAATGGATGAGGCAGGTTAAAGTCGAATCGGGAGCAAAAGAAATCGTAATGAAATATGAGCCTGTCGAATTCAAGGTTGGCCTGCTCATAAGCATCATCGCAACATTCATCGCCCTGGTATGGATAGCCGGTGGTTGCAGGCGAAGGGCTTTAAAAAACCCCGATGTTGCATAAGTGCTTTAATATATTTGGAGCCTCAAATAAAATGAGTCTTTACCAGAATTTCGAAGCCCCCCTAATTCCCCCCCGTTAGCGGGGGGATTAAAGGACGATGCAATCCTATACTGGATCGACCCGGCAACCGGGC
>CBDUUJ010000592.1:0-1657 GCA_965370205.1 uncultured bacterium | reverse complement strand
GAATAAAATTAAAGTCCAGCTCGTCGAGGGAACGGAAAAATCATACTGGGAACAAATCGGGAGAAAAATCGTTCGGGCTTTTGCAATGGCATGCAGGGATGTCCATGTGTTTGAGATCCAGTATATTTGTGAACTCAGGATAGTTACGGAAGACAATGAAGGCTCCTTCAATGCCCTTGTTGGCGAAATAGCCTTCGCTAATAACAGCGAAAGAATTACACCCGATTTATACAATCCAAGTCGCAGTACTAAGTAGTAAATTTATTATTAAGAGAATCTTTTAAAAAGAAATTTCTTTCCATGATGAGAGTCAAACACCCGTAGAACAGCACGGCAGTGCGTCCCTGTAACAGGCATTTGTTTGCATAAAGACGCACTGCCGTGCTGTTCTACGGAATCCGTGTATTTCCATAACAAAAATTGATTCCTGCTATGCGCCCCCGTCCTGAAATAACCTCGCGACCTGTGTCATTGTGTTGAGCGCTATATATTGAAGATTACCGATTATGCTGCACTGTGTGGGCGGAAGGATATCAAACGCGCCCCATGGATAGGGGATCGCGATAAGCCCGACAATCGCTCCCCACGCAACCGCGTTTTTGAAAAATGTTTTTAAACCTGACCAATTCCAGACGGTGAAAATTCTGTGGCAGAAGAAAATCAGAATGGGCGTTGCGGCAAGTGCATACCTGAATCCGTAACTGGTTCCTCCGAAGTTCGGCGACGCAAACAGAAGCACCCATCCCCATCCGGCAATAACCGCAAGCACGAGTGAAATCGCTTCGAGCCTCATACGGTCGCCGCGTCTGAAAGCCACAGCGATTGCCGCGATTAAACCTAAAAGCAGTGCAGGTGTGTAGAGAAATACACCCCGTATCCCGAACAGCGCGGTGCCGATATATTTCCATCTCGCCCAGTAGAGCGCGCCGGCCTCCTCCGGTGAAAGAACCTCGCCGAAATATCCCGCCGGTGTTGCGATATAGACATCCGACTGAATGTAGGTCGGCATCCAGTTTCCCGTCACGCGCGAATTCAGAAAGAGATGCGCCGCAACCGGAATCAGGACTCCGATTAAATAGAGAAGTGTCATTGGACAGCGTCGCGCAGCTAACACGATCCCGACAACAAGTCCGATTAAAAGAGGAGCGAACAACAGGATCGCAACACCGGTCGTCCCGATAGCCAGAGCGAATATCGACGCGATGGACATCGTCAGAATCAATCCGAGAACCGCATAACCGCGCTGCAACGATTTTACCGGCCATAATCCTGCAAGGGGTATTTCATGAGCAGCGAGGAGAACAAAGAAAAACGCCACAAACGGGAGAGCGCCCGTGAAATCGTTCACTCCGGCGAAACCCGCCACAAGTCCCGCAAGCAGACACTCCCACCATCGCAACAGACCGCCAAGGCGATATCGCAGGATGTAATAGAAAGCGATAAATATCCCGGCGCCCGCGACTGTATGATTGTTGAGGACGGTCGAGTACGCGGGATACAGGCTTCCGATCGCAAGCGCCCAGAAAAGCCACCACCTCGCCCTGGAGGACATATCAATCAGATGCAAAGCCCTGAAGAAATACACAAGAAGCAGCGCAAATGCAAGCACTGAAGTTGTCAGAGTTACAAAGGGATAGATAATGTCCTCATTTTTCAG
>CBDUUJ010000591.1:0-1658 GCA_965370205.1 uncultured bacterium | reverse complement strand
TATATCCACTTACACACCGCGCAATTTCAGCCAATTCCAATAAAAATACAGACCCGATCAACCGATTTTAATCCTTTACCACACCCTGACGCTCTGCTATACTGTGCGGGTTTCCGCATCGTTTTGCACGGCTGGATCATACTGGCCGTTGGAGGAGTCCTATGGAATTAGACGCCACGACACAGGTTGATCTGTTAATTCAGAATTACGAACCTTCCATGCTGATACTGTGGATTACCCTCGGCGTAATCGTTGTAGCCCTGATCGCGCTTGGTTCAGAATTCTGGGTAAACCTATGGGGCATGATATTTTCACCATCCCTGACTTTCCAGCGCCTCTGCGGTGAAGCGCAATGGGTGCCCGGAGTTGTTGTAGTCGCTGTCGCCGGAATGGCAAGCGCAGCGATTGTCCTCGCTTACTTCGCGAACCCGGTCGTTGTTGAAAACATGTTCGAAAAGCTTGACCCGGCGAGCAATCCGACCGCCGGGCAGATATACGAACAAATGGATAATATCTTTGACCAGATAGGGTCCGATTTTTCTTTGATGGGCAACGTGGAGTACGTACAGACATACGCCTTCCAGACCCAGAGTATCGCAATGGCCCTGCCGGTTGCGTTTCTCATCATCTGGCTGCTGTGGGGACTCGCGGGACAGTTAAGCAGCATGATCGCGGGGAACAAGGCGGGACACGGCCTGACAAACCTCTGGTCATCCCTTCCCTACACCTACATTATTGGAATCCTTAGCACATGGTTCCTCATGATGATGACATTCGGCAATACATTCGCGAAGGTCATGTACATAATCACGACTCTATATTTCCTGTTCGTGCATGTGGTCCTGATGAGGGAACACGGACGATACGACCTGGGCAAAGCCATTGTCTCGACAATTCTCACAATAATCCTGACAATCATTTTCGTAATTGTTTTTGCATTCATTATCGCTTTCATTATAGTTCAGGTTGGCAACTTCCTCTGATCCATTTTCGAAAGTTGCATATGGAAACAACCGAACTGCAAGGATCATCCTGTTGTCCAATCAACACATAACCCGATCCCTTACCGGAGGACTTAACGATGAATAACACAAGCCGATACCTCCCATTACTTATCCTGGTTCTGATGTCATTTATTCTGGCAGGCTGTCCCAAATCACTGGATGAAAAAATCCAGGAGGGCACTCGTATTACTCCCCTGAGTGAGGCGGTTCACGCTCGCGACAGGGCGATAAAATCCGCTGTCGAATCCAATATCATGATCGAGCCAGATCTCCAGTGGTTCGCGAAGAACGCCGAAAACCCGCTGGTCGTTGAAGTCTCTCACACTGTTGTCACAGTGTTCATGGTGGTAAAAACCCAGGAACAGCACGACCGTGTGATCGCGCAGATCAGAAAACAGAATGATGTCTCCGATATAATCGACAACATCACAATCGATCCGACAATAGAAGACGCACCCTTTGAGTGGTAACCGATTCCGGGAATTGAAATTTCACAAACTGCCCCATGCGGGCATTTTTTTTTATCTCTCCAAATAACGAGGAATGGACTTCATTTTATCATTGCATTAGTCGCAGTAATGTTCGCAATAACACGGATTTCGTAGACAATATGGAGCGACCGGCTCCGCAGTTGCAGGGTCGTAGCATTTCCAA
>CBDUUJ010000590.1:0-1664 GCA_965370205.1 uncultured bacterium | reverse complement strand
CATCTGGGGCTTTTACCTCAATCAATAAACGCGATCGGCGGTTTTAGAGTCCAGGCCAGAAAGAAAAAAGCTGCTGAGGAACTTTTAGCCGAGGCGAAGAGGGTCGAATCAGCAGGCGCATTTTCGCTCGTGCTTGAATGCGTGCCGCAGGAAGTCGCGGGGATGATCACGAGAGAACTCAAGATACCAACGATTGGAATCGGTGCGGGTCCCGATGTCGATGGGCAGATCCTGGTCTTTCACGACATCATGGATCTCATCCCCGGCTACCAGCCGAGGTTTGTCCGCAACTATGCGCACCTTGGCGATACGATTGTCGAGGCGACGAAGCACTACATCGATGATGTCCATAACGGCGAGTATCCATCGGAGGATGAATCGTTCTCGATGGGTGATGACGTTTTCAAGAGGCTTGTTGAGGATATCGAAGGCTCGCATGAATCGGATTCAGAAAGTAAATCCGAACGAAAGGAACGCGTGTGACCGGAACAGTCGAAAATATACCGATTCCCGTTTTTCGCACTCCTCATGAGATGCAGGCGTGGTCGCGTGACCGCCGGGTGGAGGGAAAAACAATCGGCTGCGTTCCGACTATGGGCGCTCTGCATGAAGGTCACCTGTCGCTTGTTCGCGCAAGTGCGGATGAATGCGATGAGACGATTGTCACCATTTTCGTTAACCCGATTCAGTTCGGGCCTGATGAGGATCTGGAAAAATATCCCAAGAATGAAGAGAAAGATCTCAGACTCGCGAAAGATGCCGGCGCGACCGCAGCGTACTGTCCGTTCGACGATGTCATGTACCACGAAGACATCAGTATTTACATCATTGAGGAGAGCCTCACGAAAGTCTTATGCGGGAAAAGCAGACCGACTCACTTCCGAGGTGTATCGACTGTTGTCGCGAAACTTTTCAATGCGTGTCTTCCGGACAGGGCGTATTTCGGCTGGAAGGATTTCCAGCAGATGCTGATCATAAAAAGGATGGTCCGCGATCTCGATTTTCCGGTTGAGATTGTCGGCTGTCCGATTATCCGGGAGCCGGACGGACTCGCGATGAGTTCGAGAAATCGATATCTTAAAAATGGGGAACGTCAGGATGCGCTCTCCCTGAAAAAAACTCTGGATACTGCCGATTCAGCATTCAAATCCGGTGTGCATGACCCTCGCGAGATAGAACGAATCGCCCGCGATATCATTGAGCCGGTCGGCAGCGCCTATATTGATTACATCGAATGCCGCGACGCTGAGAGCCTTGCCGAAATAGAAACAATTGAACGTCCGGCGGTTCTTGCGCTGGCGGTTTTCATCGGCAATACACGCTTAATAGATAACATTGTACTAACCCCTGAAAAGGAGGGGTAATTATGTTCAGACAATTTTTACTGGGAAAATTACATCGATGCACAGTAACCCGCGCTGACCTCGATTATGTCGGGTCGGTGTCAATCGACAGGGAGCTTATGGACGCGGCGGGAATTCTGCCGTACGAGAAAGTCCTTATTGTCAATGTCGATAACGGGGCGCGTTTTGAAAGCTATGCGATTGAGGCGCCTGCGGGTTCGAGGGTCATCGGGATGAACGGCGGAACCGCACATCTCGCAAAACCGGGCGATATCGTCCTTATCATGGCGTACGCTTACCTGAACGAAGGCGAGACAGCAA
>CBDUUJ010000589.1:0-1665 GCA_965370205.1 uncultured bacterium | reverse complement strand
TGCCGTGCTGTTCTACGACCTGTAATAATCCCTCAACCATCCTGCCAATGCTCTGAAACTCTGACCGCGATGGCTGATCTCGTTTTTTTCATCGGTTGTCAATTCCGCCATCGTGCGACCGTATCCCGGATGCCAGAAAATCGGATCGTAACCGAAACCGTTTTCTCCCTTTGGCTCCTCAACAATAACGCCCTGACAGACCCCATGAAAAGTTTCCAGTTTTTCACTTGATGGATCGTAAAACGCCGCGACAGAGACAAACATCGCAAGCCAGTCATCGTTTGGATGCTCTTTCATGCGGTCCAGGACCATCGCGATTCGTTCGGCGTCGGTTCCGGCAATACGGGCGGAATGCACACCGGGCCATCCGTCGAGAATCGGAATTGTCAGCCCGGCGTCCTCTGTGATCGTCGGCAAATTCGAGAGATTTCCATAGTGCCTGACCTTCTGAATGGCGTTCTCCTCGAATGTGTCGCAATCCTCGGGAGCTTCGGGCATATCGGGAAAATTGGGATGCTGAAGATCGATGCATTCAGTTTGCAGGTCATCGAGCAGCGCGGCGATCTCGCGGGCTTTACCGGGATTGGTTGTCGCTATGAGGAGATTATTTTTCATGTATTTCTAACCGCTCGCTGACGCTCGCGGCTCTGATACATCGATTTTGAAACAGCAGTCCTGAATTTAATTATTTTTTCAGATTAATATCTATCCCTTGCATTGCATCGCGCATTTTTTCGATTATTTCCCCGACGCCTTTCTGCGCGAGGCCAAGCAGACGATTAAGCTCATCCGGATCGATCGCGCGACCTTCCGCCGTGCCCTGTATCTCCACATATTTACCGCTGCCTGTTATCGCGAGATTGAGATCGACCGCCGCCATCGCGTCCTCATTGTAGTTCATGTCGAGAATTTCAAACTCCTGAACTATTCCGCAGCTTACAGCGGCGAGCGTGTCGTTGAGCGGATTCTCGGCAATTTTCCCGTAATCGATCAACCGCTCGATACCCATGACGAGCGCGATATATGCCGCCGTGATGGATGCGGTCCGCGTGCCGCCGTCTGCCTGGAGCACGTCGCAGTCGACATAGATGCTCATCTCGGGAACTTTATAGAGATCGACCACCGCGCGAAGGGTCCGCCCGATTATGCGCTGGATTTCGACCGTACGGCCCGACTGCCGACCGGTTCTGGCCTCACGCGGCGTGCGGGGTCGGGTGGACGCCGGCAGGAGAGCGTATTCTGCTGTGAGCCAGCCCTCTTTGCGATTCTGCGCGTGCCGTGGAACCTGATCGTCGGAGTCCACAGCGGCGAGTATCCATGTGCGTCCCTGTTTGTATAGAACGCTTGCAAGCGGCTGTTCGATATAGTTGGGGATGATCTCGATTTGCCTGAGTTCATCGAGTTCACGTCCGTCGTTTCTGAATTGCATCGGATAATCCTTTCTTGATTATGACGGCGGATAGTATATCACGCACAGGAATGTGCGTGTTACTTGATCATGCACAGGAATGTGGCTGTTTTAAAAAAGGAAAAAATAATCCCCCACCCTTTAGAGAGTGTCTCATAATTTGTGAAAAGAATAGATTGCTCGCTATAGAAAATGCAATAATCCGTAGAACAGCACGGCAGTGCGTCTTTTTTGCAAATAACGAGCCCCATAACGCA
>CBDUUJ010000588.1:0-1669 GCA_965370205.1 uncultured bacterium | reverse complement strand
GTTTCCCGACAGCTGGACCTCAATGGCAATTCCACCCTACACATTCTCCGAGATAATAAATGCACTTCTCGACGAATTAAAAATGAGAGCGGTCGATGACGACACGCTGTTCAAGGTGAGGCTGTCGCTTGACGAGTGTGTCACCAACGCGTTCTGGCACGGTCATCATGGCGATGAGAGAAGATCAATAATCATCAGCTACCTGATAGAGCCGGAAAAAGTCACATTGAAGGTCCGCGACCAGGGTATGGGATTCGATTTCGGACTGATCCCCGATCCCACTCTTAAGGAAAATCTGATGTATCCCGGCGGACGGGGAGTTTTCCTGACGCTCAGGATGATGGACGAGGTCAGCTTTAACGATGTGGGGAACGAAGTAACGTTGATCAAATACCTGCACGATACGGGCAAGGACAGGAGCAGTTGAACCTCTTACGTGAACTTCACCTCTTATCACAGTATTTCCGAGGGGCAATACTTGCATTCGGCAGCACAAGGCGGATAAAATCCACCAATTGAAGGATATCCCTGTTTCCGGGATGTCTTAAAAAAATAGAACATCAGTCCATTTCAGGAGCATACACATGATACGAATTGCACGATATGTAACACTTGCTGTTATCAGTCTGTTTTTACTATCGACCGCGTCAGGCGCGACAACCTACAGAATGCCGCCCCAGCCCGACTGGCCGGATTCGTCATGGACAGTCGGCTCATCCATTACCTATGGAGTTAAAATCGACCAGGGAGAGGAGTCAACCAGCCTTGATTTCCGAATCGCGATCCTGGATACCGTCATCGAAAATAACACCACCCTCTACCGGGTGGAGTTCGATATAACCGGCATGACCGGCCTTCCCGCAGATGCCCAGAACTTTTTCCTCAGCAACTACGGTGAACTTCCCAACGCCATTCGTCTGAGAATGCTCATCCCGTATTACGACCTCCTGAGCATGACGACCGATCCGTCGAAGTTCTACTACGATTTCACCGATCCGGAGTTCGTCCGGTCGCTGATTTTCCAGTACAACCGTCAGATACCCCTTGATGTCGATCCGGCTCTCATCGGCGGATTCATCCTGCCGATTTTCGCAAGCGAACTGATGGGCGACGACCTTCCGGAGGATTTCATCAGCAACCGAAACCTGGGCATTGAATTTATCGAGGATGCCGAAAATTTCACAACCGAACTCGGCGAGAGCGAGATAACTGTCGAGGCGGGAGAATTCGCAGGCTGGCTCTACTCGATTACATCCGGATCGGAGAACGGCGGAACCGGCACGATATTTTTCACAGATGAAACCCCGATTCTTCCCATCGTCATGTACTCCGGCAACTGGATATCGGATGGCGGATCAGGCAACGTGGAACTGGAGCTTATCAATATTGAAGCATCAGACGCAGCCACGGAAATTGTCGGCGACCCGGCCCGGTTCGACCTCCAGACCCTTATGTACGGAATGTAGAAAATATTAATAACATCAACCAATCAGTTTCTTGCAACAAAACATAGAAAACAACACGTCTATGCCGCCCACAAACTTAATCCTGTCTCGACCGGTTTTTCAATAATCTGCGGGTTTGTGGGTGTCTTTTTCTGGATGATTGATGTTAAAAAGGACACCCACAAACCCGATGGTTATCCAGGATTGGTAGAAACAGGATCAAG
>CBDUUJ010000587.1:0-1672 GCA_965370205.1 uncultured bacterium | reverse complement strand
CGCTACAGAAAATGCAATATCCCGTACAATATCCCGTACAATAACCCGTAGAACAGCACGGCAGTGCGTCTTTTCTGCAAATAACGAGCACCATAACGCACTGCCGTGCTGTTCTACGGGTTAATATCAATCGTTGGTATAAGTTGCAACAGAACCATAATCACAAAAAGAATTCCCTAAAATTCCGCGCTTATTGCGCTCAAATGCGATACACCCGTGATCTCGAAAGTAAATTCATTGAAATTAGTCTCCTGCAGGTTATTGATCGAGAACAGTCTCGCAACCTGTTTGCCGTCGTCAGCGGTCCATTTGTAGATAAGAACCTTCATCACCGTTGAGCCGAATATTTTTATCTCCCAGATTGATCGCGTGTATAGAGCAGGCGTATCCCAGCTGCCGTTAAACGGAACTATGGCCGTGCCTTCGCCGATTCCGGTTTCACTGTAGATAATCTCAGTGAAGGGAAGGAGTTGATTCGGATAGTACAAATGGCTGTATTCATCATCGGCAGATATGCTCCATGGATACTGAATCCTTATCGGCCCCCCGTCCGCATCCAGATATGACATTGCCGAGCCGGTTGCGCTTCCCTCGTCGCGCTCGACATGACCGTATACATACAGGCGACCATTCGTGTAATTAGCCTCCTCTACCAGGTAGAGGAACCCGAGGATATCCATGGTATTTACCCGGTATCGGATGTAATAGTCGGTTGTCTCAGGGAAAAAACCCGCGTATTGAATGACTTCATTATCATCCGGCTGAAAAATGACCAGATCTTCCGGATCGGGATCATAGTCATGCCCGGTGAAATCCCATGGACCTTGCGTGTTTGTATATCCGATTGGAATCTCTTCCGGAGTGTGGCAGGTCATTGTCAGGTAATCGTATCCGTTGGCCGATTTGAAATCCTGATCTTCCTCCAGGGTGATAACAACGTGTGGCTGGACGAAGATTTCCAGCGGAGTGTCAAGAGTATCGGACTTGCCGCCGTCATCTATCACTTTCAGATCGATGGTTTGATTCCCCCCGTCAAATGCCTTGAGAGGATTCGCCGGAGTCCCGCCGTCAATCGAATCGCCATAAACTCCGTTGCCGTCGAAATCCCAGAGATACTCCTCAACAGTGCCGTCAGGGTCCCAGCTTGCGGACGCATCGAATTCCACGGGAATATCCAACCAGAAATCCCCAACGATAACTTCTGCCATTGCGACCGGTGGCTCATTCTCCGGAGTGACGACATAGATCGTAATCACAGCGTCGAGCGTATCCGTGGCAAGATCATTGTCGGTGACCCTCAGATCGACATCATAGTTACCGATCTCGGAATATTGGACTTCCGGAGCCTGATCGGTTCCCGTGTTATATGAATCGCCGTAAGTCCCGTCGCCGTCGAAATCCCACTCCCACACGATGATTTCACCATCGGAGTCATAGCTGTCGGTCGCATCGAAAACAACCATGTCACCCGCATATATTTCGGTTTGGTCGGCCTCGGCAATGGCTACCGGGGGATAATTATCCTCCGGAACAACTTCGATGGTGATCGGGGTGTTCAGTGTATCCCAGTCGTCGTCATCATCGGTGACTTTCAGATCGACATCGAAATTCCCCAATTGGTCGTAAATTACTTCAGGATGAATGTCATCCCCTCCGTCATACGAGTCGCCAT
>CBDUUJ010000586.1:0-1674 GCA_965370205.1 uncultured bacterium | reverse complement strand
GATTAAAAGTTTATAAAAAGGAGTCTCAATTGAAACGGATAGCAACTCTACTCGTATTTCTGATAATCGCTGCCATACTCGGTGGGTGCTCCGACTCCGAACCGGAAGGTGTCGTCGAAAGGATCATCGAGCAGGGACGCAGGATCGACAACCAGCTCTATTACTGGGAAACCCACGGTGATAAAACCGCGGTCTATCGAATCATGGAGACCACGTCGGATATAAACTGCATTCTCCACAACCTTGACGGGGTTAACGATCTGAAATCCAGCGCCGATGCGGTCTACATGCTGCGCAATAACCGGGATGGATTCCTGTCGCTGACACGTCTCGAGGGCGACCGCGCGATGACCACCGATGCAGAGCTTCCGGTTGATATTCTTGCCTCATGCCCGGAACCGTGGGCTGTGTCGCGAAACGATGTTATCGCTGTCGCGGGGGTCGACAGGGATGGTGTCAATCACCTGTTCACTGTCACATATGAAAGACAAGAGGCGGAGCGGACATTCAAAAAGAATGAAGTGCTCGTTCCGGAGATCAGCCACGAGGAAACCGAATGGTTCTCAACCCCTGATAATATCGAGGCTGTGAATATTTCGAGTGACGGCAGATCAATCGCGCTGAGTCTTCCCATCGGTGACGGTTCCGGCAAATACGGGCTCTATTTCATCGGTGATCCCGGCGAAGATCCGCAGCTTATCGGTGAATATCCCGTGGTCGAGCTTGGCGGTTACTCATCGAATGGAAAATACTTTCTTGCGACCTTTGAAATTGAAAGACGAGTGGATGTCTTTCTGATAAATACCGATACAAACGAAGCGAAAGCTGTGACCCGTGTCTCGTCAGGCTTCAGGGCGGGTCATCCATCATGGCATCCGAACAGCAGATATTTCATTTACACAACCGACTTCACGAGCACATTTATCCAGGCCGACACGCCGCTTTCCGGCGAACAGCTATATCTCTACAGCCTGGACTCGATGAACATGCGTCGCCTGACCGCGTTCGAGGACACAACGATGTGGGTTGATTTTTCACCGTCCGGGGATTTCCTTTTCTACGCTTCAACGCCCGGTGTGATCGCGCGGATCGGTCGCGGTCTCCCTGATGAAATCGGCGATGAAAACGAAGTCGACAGCGGTCTCGACACATGGCGAATGAGCTATGTTCCGTGGGACCCTGAGACATTCACAACGGGGAATCCGAAAATCATGACACCCGATGAGACACAATTCATGGTGAGCTGGACAGTCGGCGGCGAAGAGACAATCGGCTTCATCTGGGGCCCGGACTCAGATGGTTGACGAATCGACCGGGTGGCGCCTACAAGCGAGTCTTCGAGCTTGTAGGTGATCCACGCAAATCCAGTTTGATGAATCGGGGTTTCGGGGTTACGTTAATAGTAGGAATTGCTCCCTGCCGGACTTGCCGAAAGGCCTTCGGCAGGGTTATTTGTTTTAGGAGAGACCAGATACACATTCAACCAATTACACGACCTAACTAAAACTGGTCAATTCCTATCCTACCATTCGAGTACTTTATCACTTTTTTCATAATCTGCTTCGCGAAGCAGATTGTGTTCTTGTATTTCACTTTGGCCTTTTCTGGAGCCGTACCCATAAGTTCTTCCAGTCTCCCTACATTATCTCTTTCAATTTGCTTCATTTCTTTAAT
>CBDUUJ010000585.1:0-1675 GCA_965370205.1 uncultured bacterium | reverse complement strand
AAGCTCCGACAGGCTGACAAGATAATCCTTCACGCTGTCGAAACTCCCTCCCACCACACCCTTCGGCGCGATCTTCCCAAGAGGAAAATCGCTCATCCCCCGAAGCCAGCTCTCAAGCGTATGCTCCCTCACTCCAAACGATGAGTAACCTTTCAACGACGGCGGATTGATGAAGAGAATATCCGCGATCACCTTCTCGCTCAACTCCCTCGGATCGGCCCACCACATCTCGTTCGATTCCTCGTTATCGAGGATATTCCTGTTGACGTGATTGATGTAAAAATCGAGAAGATCGGGCGGGGTCCAGTCCGACGATGTTCCGAAACGCTTCGACGTAATCCAGTAATCGATCACGAGGCACACCGCGGTTTCCGCAAGCGCCCTGATATATTCGTCCTTCACCTCGTTGATCTCCCGGCGCCAGTACTCAAGCCATATGCGCTCAGTATCGGAAAGCCAGTCGCCTCCGAGCGTTTTGTAGTGCCATAGCTCGGGAAGATTGGCTTCTTTATCGATCAGCCTGCCGATTATCTCATCCGGAGCTGTAAATGAGTTGTTCTCCCAGAAAGCCTTGCCCTTCACATATGTATAAAGCGACAGGTCGTTGCCGATAACTCTCACATTCTGAAGCTTGAAATATCCCGCCGCTCCGCTCGTGCTTGAAAGGGGATCGAAAATCGTGTCGAGGTGATACCGCTCAAGTTCCCGGTAGACCATCGACGATGAAAGTTCGGGCTTGAATG
Source organism: uncultured bacterium (assembly GCA_965370205.1). Taxonomy (GTDB): domain Bacteria; phylum JAJVIF01; class JAJVIF01; order JAPKYR01; family JAPKYR01; genus CBDUUJ01. The sequence continues at coordinate 932 of CBDUUJ010000585.1, read as the reverse complement.
AGATACTGTCGAGTTCGCGTGCCTTGAACGGGGAAGCCATTACTCATCCTCACCTCCCCTGCCGCGTGTGAGAATTTCCTCGATCCCCGCAAGCCCCGGATCGAGACGGCCCGACCCGAAATCCTTCTGCATTTCCTTGAGTATCCTCTCAAGCGGAAGCGCCTTGCGATAGGCACGGCGACTCGCCATCGCATCGAACGTGTACGCCACCGCAAGAATCCTTGAGAAAACCGGGATCTCCTCGCCCCTTAATCCATCCGGATAGCCGGAACCGTCGAATCTCTCATGCTGGTGCCGCACGACATCCCCGAGGTCCTCAAGACTCCTGATACTCGACACAATCTTTTCGCTGACAATCGGATATTCCTCGATCAACGCTCGTTCATCGTCGGTCAGCTTCCCGGCCTTGTCGACAATCGCCGACGATACCGCCACTTTCCCCGCCTGGTGCAGAAGCCCGGCGATTTCAATCTTGAAGATAGTATCGTTATCAAAGCCGAGTTCCTTCCCGATTTCCTTCGCTAAATTCGCAACTCGCCGGGAGTGTCCACGGGTGAATTTATGGCGGGCATCGATGATCCTGCTGAACAGGTCGAATATGCCGAGTATCCTGCTGCCGGTCAGCATGCGGAATTCAGAATGCCTCTCGGTCTCTTTCTTCAGAAGTTTACTCGTCTCCGGGCGCAGCTCGCCGATTTTTTCAACGCCCCGCTCCCCCACAAGCGTCATCAGCATACCGACATGCCCCGGATTGAACTGAATGCCCGCGAATTTTCGCATCTCGGCGATTGCTTCATCGGGAGGAAGCGCGGGTCGCCACGGACGGGGTGAAAGAAGCGCGTCCATTGTGTCGGCTGCCGCCAGAAGCTGCGCGCCCTCCGGAACTCCTTCCCAGCGCAGTCCGTCCGGATATCCCATGCCGTCCCATCGCT
>CBDUUJ010000584.1:0-1678 GCA_965370205.1 uncultured bacterium | reverse complement strand
TTAATTTCAGGCGTGGTTTTCAATACAGCCAGGATTGTTCCCGACGGATACTTGCCGCCGAATTTCGGATCCTTCCTGTGGATTTCATCCTTCAACTGAGCGAGTGTGAATCTTCCTTTCAGCTTCGTCGCCGCCGCAAGGATGATGTCACGGTTCTTTGACTTTCGCCTGACCGGCATCTGCGCACGTCTCCCGCGACCTTTTGCAGGAACCGGACCGCGCTTTTTCGCCGGACCGCGTCGCGGAGCATACCCGGCCGGTCTTCCCCGTCTGATAACTCCCGGTTTCTCCCTGTCAAAACGTTCGAGTGTGGAAAGCAGTTCCTTTTTATGGGATAGCTCCACCTCAAGCACCTGGATTTCACGCTTTAGCTCTTTGGCAAGATCCGCCGCTTTTTTCTTTGTTTGCCTGAACATAAAATCAGCTCCGATTCATTGAATTTCTCCACATATTTGTGGATTGAATTGTTTCATTCCTGAGTTTAATTTATATTGAACATAAAAGTCAAATTGGAAATAATAATAACAGGCGGTTTTTTCATTCGCATCAAGTATAAATTCAGCTTAATCCCATGAACAAATTGTTAATAATATTTTAATACTTGAACAACCTGACTAAAGAAAAATCCCGCGACCGCCTGAACCTGATTCCCGAATCCGGAATACCTGACAGCCATCCGATAATTCGGGATATATTTCATATCCGCTTGTCTTTATGATATAATTTATCATACAATCAAATTCCGGGGAGGTCTGTACAATGTTCCGTTACATTGGATTGGTACTAATCACAGTTGTATTCATTGCTGGCTGTACTGTTTCAGGCAATTCGCCCGTTGGATTGAACGAACTGCCCGATTCAGGTTATCAGAATCATCCCGGCGATTCCGGGCAGACAGGTCAAAACGGTCCTGTCTCATGGGGGATTTGGGAAGTAACTATCGATCCCGTCACAGGAGAATACGAAATTACACCTCTCCGGTCGGTCGAGTTCATCGCGAACGTGACCATGTTCCTCCAGCCGCCCGCCGGTTCAACTCAGAATTTCATCCTCACCAATCTGGAAATCGACATGGATACATCGCCCGGCTTTATAATCATCGATATCGATGTCGGGCTTAAACATCCGTTCCCGGGAGTGGACCAGTACACCGGGTTCGATGTCCGCGGGATTTTCATGCATGACAGTCAGTACACGTCCGCGTCGGAGCCGGCGATCTCATACGCAGGTCCGGATGTCGCGATGCAGTTGAATCCGGACGGCTACTCCCGCTGGATGAACGCGACCGAGTTCACCACAACCGGGATCCTCGGGTACACACCCGGCAAGCTGGGCTATCCGGGATTCGACCCGTCCGCGACATTAAATCCCTATAAGTACTTCACAAACGATCTCGAACCGGGCGCCGATCTCTATGAATTCCTGACCGATGAGGATAATCTCGCCAATCGCGGATTCTTCACCCCCGGTACAGTGAATTACCGTCACTACAATCTGATCTGGCCGGAAGGTGAGCTGACGTTCCAGTACGCTGTTATCGCCAGTTACAATGAACCGGACCCGATCCCGCCTGTGGATATCCCCGATGATTTCCCGTTGAGCGCTAACTGCAACGAGGCGTTCCATCTTGAAATTGCCGACAACGGATCGACCGCGTATTACTTCAATCCGACCACGA
>CBDUUJ010000583.1:0-1680 GCA_965370205.1 uncultured bacterium | reverse complement strand
CATTTCGCCACTGCTGTCAAGGTCCTGTATCGGACCCTGGAACATCATCATGAACAGCGATCTGAGAACGGGCCTTGTGGCTGTGTTTATGTTGATCTTTCCCGGATACGCCTGAATTGGAGGAGGCGGGAAATTAAACGGCGGAGGAGGAAGCGGAGTCGGCGGCTGGAAAGACGGATCGTATGAAACATACGGGTCTCTGAAACAGACTACATCGTCAAGCATCTCCAGCACGTCGATAACATGCTCGGGTACCGCCGGGAGGTCCTTCATGCGCCAGTTCTGATCGTGAGGCGTGACGCTCATGTTCAGATCGACCTGACGCCTGAGCGCGAGCGACGCCTCCCCGAGATCCATTGCGATTAATTCGCGGTCCGCGGGGGTGAACTGGATATCTTCCGGAGTTACATCGGTTACAGCGGTCTGTGCGTTCGTAAGATTAATGGCATATGCCGGGATCAGGCCTGAATGCAGGTCGGACTGCTGACCGGGCAGAATGCTTCCAAGTCCCCAGTCGGGAAACACCTCGTACCAGGACGGATTTGCAGCCAGCGGACGCATATTAGTCCAGGGCACGAAAATTACGGACGGTCCAAAGTCCATGACATAAACATCCGCGCCGGCATCAACACTCGTTATCGTTTCGGTGATCATATCGACCCTTAACCTGAGCGGGACATCCATAAAGACCAGCGAATTACCGTCCGGCGATGTATTCGGGAACATCGGCTGGTGCATCAGGATCTCAATCTCCGTCGGACCGACCAGTTCAAATTCTATAAAATTGGGAACGCCGTCCAGCGGAGTGCCGAAATCCCATTCGGCCTGGAGTGGGAAAACACTGCCGCCATCCCGGTTCATGACCATGAGAGTTGTAACCGGAACCTGCACGTCAATGCCAAGGCCCGCCAGTATTGCGGTTATCAGATTATCATATGTAGTACGGGTAAATACTATCATCTCGCCATTATGTGTAAAATCGGGCGAGTAGTCGTATGTGCTTGAATCATTCGGATCGTTATCGGTCAGCATATCGGTCGATCCGTTCACGTAGTCGACCGTCACGATATTGTAGGCAACGGCGTTATCGAGGAATATCTCCCCGGCAGAACCCTGGGCAACCTGCGAGAAGGCTATCTCCGTATAGGCGGCGTTTGGGTTGATATCGGGACTGCCCATCTCGAAATCGGCGTTTCCGATCAGGTTTCCAGTGAACTCCGACCACAGTTCACCTGCAGCCGTCTCGGTTTCCGTGTCGTCTATATCATCGGGCAAATCGGCACCGGCAAAGACCGTGGTTTCCGTGTCCGTGCCCATGTCGCGAATGCAGATGTCATCATTATCGTAATAGCACATGAGATTGTCGCTGGGTCCCCATGACGGGTGCAGGCGGTTGTTCTCGACAGTGATCTCATTCGACAGTAACAGGTCGTTTCGATAGACATCATCCTCGTCGTCATATGCTATCTCGGAGCCGGAATTCGAGAAGTCCGGATAGACCCGGTCGGCAATGGTTCTCGGTATTCCGCCGGGATCGTTGCCCGCGGTATCCTTGATGACAAGATCCGGCCTGGTCGCAGCATCCGGAGCTTCAGAGTATGCAATCAATCCCTCCGATGTGCTCATCGGGATAGTGATCATGTCGCCAAGGTTCCGAATATTCAGGAAATCCGGATCAAT
>CBDUUJ010000582.1:0-1686 GCA_965370205.1 uncultured bacterium | reverse complement strand
CCATCGTTCATCAATAACCGTAGAAACCAGCCGGACAAACTCCTCCGCATCCGACGCAAGCGCTGCCGGACTTCCGAGCCGCTCAAGCTCATTCCAGCCTGCGCTCACCACCGGAAGTCCCGCCGCGAGAAATTCAAAAAGTTTCAATGGCGAGACACTCTCCACCAGCGGTGTCCTTTTGAACGGAATAATCCCGCAATCGGCGTGTGCCAGGTAAGCCGGGATCTCCTCATACGGTATCGGACCCGGCGCTCGAACATTCGGAAGAGCCGTCACCTTATCAAGATCGATACCCGCACGTCCGATCAGCACGATTGTGATATCGCTTCGTGACCTCGCAAGTTTTTTCACCCATTCCGCCGCGAACCATTCCTCAATCGCGCCGACATACACAGCGATCGGTCCCTCAATATCCCTGTATTCCTCCGGACGCTCAAATTCCCCATGGAAATGGTTGTAATCAACACCGTTGCGAAGGAGATGCAGTTTCGATCCGTATTTGGGTTTCAGTCTATCCTCAAGCGGAGACGATGTCACAAAGACCACATCCGCGCGATTTGCCAGTTTATCTTCAATCGATCTGAGTGAAATGGGAATATTTTTAAATTCCGTATTGTCGTCCGCGATCCTGACAGCGACCGCCCCCGTATCTGCGATGTCCGCGACCGCATGCATGGTCGTATCGGTTATCCACACGAGGTCCGGCCTGTCAAATCCGCCTGCGTCCTTAAGAGACTGCTTCAGTGCCGGTCTGAAATATCTGTGGCTGTTTTCAAGAACCCATCCGGATGACAGAACAGGCGCGTTGAGAAATGGAAGATTCGTGTACGGAACAAGCTCGACCGGACCATTGGGATGCTTCACCGGACCCGCACGAGCACGCTCCAATCGCTCTTTATTTGCGGATTTCAAGCCGTGAAAAAAGCTCACCGGATGGCTGATCCAGAGAACGTCCCAGCCTGAATCGAGAAATATTCGCGCGAAGTGATGATTCCCGATACGGAAATCAGTGTCCCATGGATGATATTCGCAGATAATTACTTTCATCGTTTAATTACCAATATCGGGTGGCACCCTCAAGCATTATACGAGGCGTCAGCCGAGAATGATGCTTGTGGGTGTTGACAATATAGACTCTCTCCTAATCAGGGATACACCCACAAACAGATTGCCCTCACTCCGTTCGGTCAATCTGCTTGAGGGTGCCACCCTGAAATATACATTTTTAACAGTCAATGCCCCCCCGGAGTCGCGCGAAATATGAACTGGGATCGGGTCGTGTAATCCGGAGGCCTGAATCTCAGAGTAATATTCGGGATTTCCACGCCGTACTCCGGAGAAAATCGCGTTTCAGCAAATTCAACCGACCAGCCGGGAAGGAACAATATCTCGGCAATCGGATTTTTTTCTTCATCGAGAACCCTCGCGTAACCCGAACCCTTTGTCTCGACAGCCAGACCGGGCGCGAGCGGGAAATTCCATACGATATCCAGATCCATGAGATCATTCGCGAGATTGATCGTATCCTCGATTTCAAACTGCCGGCGTCCACGATTGTGGGTCACCGTTCTCGTTAACTGCACCGAATTGGCCAGCCAGGGACCATAGCCGAGAAGCACACCCGACAATTCCACCCGGTCATCGCTTTTATCAATCCCGAAAAATTCCATGTCCACTTCCTGCGGC
>CBDUUJ010000581.1:0-1701 GCA_965370205.1 uncultured bacterium | reverse complement strand
GATGATGACGGGACGTCATCACGCCGGGCGACCAAAGATCGCCCCTCCATAAAGCAAATCAATCTGTTAATTTTTCGATTAACTCAGCATCCTCGGGAAATCGACGGGTTAATTCATCACGATCCGCACTCTCGTAATCGCTGAAATCGAATCCCGGTGACACTGTTGTTCCCATCAAAGCGAATTTGCCACCCTCCAGAAGAAACGATCCCTGCCATACACCATGTGGAACAATCAACTGAACCTGCTGCCCCTTGTGGATTTCGGTTCCCAGCGTAATTGACTTCGATGTCCCGTCCGGCCACAGTTGAAGTAAATAAACCGGATCACCTAAATAGAAATGAAAGATTTCATCCGTCGGAAGCCTGTGGATCTTTGAACATGTATCAGGTGTGAGAAGGTAATAAATCGCGGTACAGAGGCTCTTCGACTCGGAATACCTGTCAGGAAGCGCCTCCCCGGAAATCGTATCCTGTGAACGGTATGTCTCCCTGAAATATCCACCTTCCATCGGAAGCGGTTTAAGTCCGAGAATATCGATCAATTCTTCAGCAGTCATTTTTTCTTTCCATCGAACCGTTACCTGTCACTATCCGACATTATCCTGCCCACGAAGACATCATTTATTTGCATCATATCTTTATAGCATGATAATATTTGTTTTGTTACCCACAATCAGGCCTGACCGAATATGATTCCGGAATTCCCCAGGCCTGATGGAGGCTGGCTAATGATTCTACGATGCGGTTTATCACTAACGTTCATCCTTGTTCTGTGCACGTTTCTTGTCGCGTGTTCCGGTGGTGGTTCGCCATTGTCACCCGATCTGAGTAATCGGACAGACATAACCCCCCGTCAGACTGCCACTTCGGGAGGAAAATCAAATGTCTGCTGGGGTTACTGGAACATCACGATCGATCCTGTAACCGGATCGGCGGAAATAATCCCGATCCGCACGGTCGCATTCAACGCGAATGTCACCATGTTCCTCCAGCCACCGCTTGCTCCGGTTAATCTCATAAAAATTCAGGTTAACCCCGGTACCGATTTCAGTACCGGTTATGTCGACCTTGATCTTACACTGGAACATCCGTTTATGGCATTCCCGGTGTTTCGCGGATTCGATGTGAGAGGAATTATAATGACCGACGGCACCATGGCGGTCGAGAGCGTCCCGGGCGTAATACGGACCGCTTCCAATGAAGCTCGGCTGCTCAACGCGGATGGTCTCACGCGATGGTGGAACGCGAGCAAATTCGGTCCTGAGGGTAAAATTTTCGGATTCCAGATGGGCATTCTTGGTTTTGATTATTATCCATCCGCTACTCTGAACCCGTACAAATATTTCGCCGATGCTCTTAATGAAACCGACGGAGTGGAAACGCTCGACCCATCCACACGCGGCACTTTCGGCACGAATCCGGGAATTAATACCAGGAATTATCTCATCCAGTTCCCCATGGTCGGTCCCAGTATCAACTACCAGTTCAAGTACGCGATTGATGCGTCATGGTATTTACCCGATCCGTCATTTGCGCCCGATTATCCCGTCGAGGCTTTCAATGAAAGCGCCCAGATACGTGAACCGTACCACCTGATGATGTGGGACACCGGCTCGACCGCATATTATTTAAATCCGACCACATACGCTCGACTTTCGTCAAAAATAAAATGGTTGAGTAACTCTATGGTATAGTTAGT
>CBDUUJ010000580.1:0-1710 GCA_965370205.1 uncultured bacterium | reverse complement strand
CTGTAATATATCTCGAGATTTTTTCCCTCAACATTATGGTCCGGGTCTTCCCATTCGTCGAGTATCTCACGAGTATCGACATAGGAGATATGCACCACGCTGTCATTGCCGATCGCGATATCCGGAAAATACTGCCAGTGATTATCGTCCGTCAGGCGCACATCCGGCCACCACATGCCATTGCCGTCGCCGATTCTCAGAAGAAGCTCATGCTGGACACCATATCGATGATCGTACCAGCAGACAACCGGACGACCGTCAGGATAGACATCAACAATCGGATTCCATCCGGTCCAGCCATCATAAAGGCTCAGGTGTTCCTCGGGACCCCATATCCCGTTCGTCCAGGTACCCGCGTAAATTTCCTTCTGTACCCCGTCGATTTTCCGATCCATCCAGGAAAAATGCACTCGGTCATCGGGTCCGGCACATATGGATGGTTTCCAGGACCGGATACCATCCGCATCGGTGATTACTTCCTCCTCCGTGAAATTCCCCGGCTCACCGTGACGCCAGAATATTTCCGGGGCATCTCCGATCACACGGTTCCAGCAGCAGAATATTTCCCCTGAGACCGGACTCACGGTGATTCCGGGCTTGAAAGCATAATCAGGCGGAGCCGACAGGATATCGGCGGTTAATATTCTGAGAGTGGCGAACCCGAGTGGAGGGGTCACGGGATTCACATTATCGCTGCAACTGCATACTCCCAGGAGGATGATAAATAAAAATACGAATTTTAACAGGATGAAATGTAAAGTACGCATACTGAGATCCCCTCACAGTTAATAACCGAATCATACCATTATTTGATTATCTCGTAACGCTGGCATCCCTGGGACAGTTAAAAAAAACACAATACTTCTCGATTTATCGGTATATAATAATATGCCGCCCACAAACTTGATCCTGTCCAGACCGGTTTTTTATTAATCTGCGGGTTTGTGGGTGTCAATTTCTGGATGATTGACGATAAAAAAGACACCCACAAACCCGATGGTTATCAGGAAATTGACCACATTAGCATTAAGTTTGTGGGCGGCATAGATGGGTTTTAGTTACTAATATTTTAGTGCGGGGAATAATAGCTGATTGATGGTGAAAATCTGATACTCTGGAAGTCCGGGCTTTCTCGTCAGTACCATCCCTGCCGGCTGTAACGCCAGTATTAATCCCTCAGCGTTTTTTAAATATCCCGCCGAGAATCCCACCGGATCGTCCGCCGTTTTCATCCTCATCGGAACCATCTCCGATAATCATGGAGGCAAGATCACCGATCGCCTTCGCAACCGGCGATGACGGATGACTCAGGACAAACGGCTGCCCCCTGTTCACGCTTCCGACAACGATATCACCATCGGATGGTATCTCGAGCAGGAATTTTCGCTGGAGGCCGCGTTCGGCGTCCTTCAGGCGAACCGATGAGAGACTCTGCGCACGGTTCATAACAAGATGCACATTATCTCTCGGGTAATTGAGAGTATCCATCACCGCAAGCCCGAGCGTCACGTTTTTAAGGGCCAGGAAATCCGGCGCTACGATTATAAATACCTCATCCGACGCATCCAGCGCCACGAGAATCTCCGCGTCGAATGTCGGGACCGTGTCGATGAAGATATAATCATAAAGCCCCTTGACAACTTCCAGCACATCGGCAATGGTCTTCTGAGTCACGACCTCGGCATACTCAGGCTTCAGCGGCGCTGCCAG
>CBDUUJ010000579.1:0-1713 GCA_965370205.1 uncultured bacterium | reverse complement strand
ATACAAAGATTTAATCATAATGTCAAGTTTACCCCTATTTCAAGGCCATTTAGGAATATTTATTATTCTAATATTAATATGTTATATCCTCAGTCAATGATTATTATCCCTCTGTATTACAATAATAATACCCCGGCTGGTAATTACTTGTGCCGGCTTGCCGCAGGCGTCGGCTGCATGTAGAATGACCGGACACAACCGGCAGTCAAAGGAGTTCCCCATGTTCAATGCCGAACTTTTTTCTGAAAGACGTAAACGCCTGATGGACCTGATGCATCCGAACTCGGTCGCGATTATCCCCACCGCGCCGACAGCTCTCTATTCGAATGACACCGATTACCGCTACCGTCCCGATTCGGATTTCCATTACCTCACAGGTTTCCGCGAACCCGAGGCGGTCGCGATCATATCCACTGCCAGTCCGGAAACTCCATTCACTCTCTTCGTGCGACCACGGGACCCGAAAATGGAAACCTGGACCGGTCGACGGGCCGGTGTCGATGGCGCGAAGGAAATCTATGGGGCGAATGAGACATTCGAGATCGGCGAACTTTCCGAGAAACTCTCAACCTACCTCGAAAATGTGGACGCTATCTATCATTTCCCCGGCAAATATCTCGATTTTGACCGGAAGCTTTTGGAAGCATGGAAGCAGGTCAGGGCAAAATTGCGCCAGGGAATCGATGTGCCGTACGAGCTTATCGATCTCGGGTTCCTGATACACGAGATGCGGCTGGTCAAGACTCCCGCCGACATGGAAATTCTCCGGAAGGCGTGCGTTATCACCGCCGAAGCTCACGAACTCGCCATGCGCGCTGTGAAACCCGGAATGAACGAGCGCGAACTCGAAGCGCTCCTGGATCACTACTTCCGCGCGTCGGGCGGATTCGGCGCCGGATTCCCGACCATCGTCGCATCGGGAATAAACGGAGTCGTTCTTCACTACATAGAGAATGAAAAAGTAATCGGCGAGAGTGACCTGGTCCTGATCGACGCGGGCTGCGAATACGAAATGTTCAACGGCGATGTCTCAAGAACCTTCCCCGCATCCGGTAAATTCTCGCCCGAGCAGAGAGCGATCTATGACATCGTTCTCAAGACCCAGACGGAATGCATCGAAACGTGCACTGTCGGGGTAACCCCTAACGATGTGCACGATCACGCGGTGAAAACCCTTATTGAGGGATTGATCGACCTGAAATTGCTGGAAGGTTCAGCGGAAGAAGCCATCGAAAATGAAACCTACAAAAAATTCTACATGCACCGAACTGGTCACTGGCTGGGCGTGGATGTCCACGATGTCGGGAGCATGCGCAAGGATAAAGAATGGCGAAAATTCGAGCCTGGCATGGTGATAACTGTCGAGCCGGGTCTCTACATACCCGAGGATGATGAAGATGCTCCGGAAGCGTTCCGGGGGATCGGAGTACGGATCGAGGACGATATTCACATCACAGTTGATGGTCCTGAAAACCTGACCGGAAGCTGCCCGAAAGACCCCGATATTCTGGAGGAGATAATCGGGTAATTATTTTTCCATTGATAAACTAAAAAAATTCCGGTACCCCACCCTTTAGGGTGGGTTCTTTATTGCGGGTTGAGTGGCGCATGAAATCCAGAAAACCCACCCTAAAGGGTGGGGTACCGGAATTTATCTTGCAACATAAACAGTTCCGTGCTGTTCTACGGATTGCAATTTATAAAATTGGAATT
>CBDUUJ010000578.1:0-1717 GCA_965370205.1 uncultured bacterium | reverse complement strand
AGGATAGGGGGCGAGATGGAGCGGATCAAGTATAATATCCTGGAGAATAATGAATTGAAAAAAATTCTCTATGAAATAACACCAGAGCATAAGATCAAGCTATTCGAAGAAACGGGTGATGTGGACTTCGCATATGAGATTCCCGAACTCGCTCGGTACCGGGCAAATTTCTTCCAACAACAACATGGTGTAGCAGCGGTTTTCAGGGAAATCCCCAGTAAGATCCTGAGCGCCCAGCAGCTGGGACTTCCCCCTGTCATTTCCAAGCTGGCATCTCTTCCACGAGGCCTTGTCCTGATTACTGGTCCAACGGGATGCGGGAAATCGACCACCCTTGCAGCCATAATTGACGAAGCAAACCGTACTCGTAAGGATCACATTATCACTGTTGAAGATCCGGTCGAATTTGTTCATGAGAGTCAAGGTTGTATTATTAATCACCGGGAGGTCGGCATACACACCAAGAGTTTTTCAGCAGCGCTTCGCGGCGCTTTGCGGGAAGATCCTGATATCATCCTGGTAGGTGAAATGCGGGATCTTGAGACTATATCACTCGCCATCGAAGCAGCATCCACCGGCCATCTTGTTCTTGCAACCCTGCACACCTCGAGCGCGACCAAGTCAATTGATAGAATCATAGATGTTTTTCCTTCAACCGAGCAGACACAAATCCGATCTACACTGGCCGATAGTCTCCGTGCGATAGTATCACAGATCCTCTTCAAGCGCGTTGATAAAAAAGGCCGTTGTGTTGCACTTGAAATAATGATTGCCAACCCGGCGGTTAGGAACCTTATCCGGGAATCCAAGGCCTATCAGATTCCCTCAATAATCCAAGCTGGCAAAAAATATGGGATGCAGACGATAGATGACTCCATAATGGATCTTTACAAGCATGGTTGGATAAGCGCCGACGAGGCATACAGCAAGTGCAACGACAAGGCTACGTTCAGACCGCTGCTAAAACATCCGCCAGCAGATTTTACTGAGGTGTAGAATAGTGGCGAGTAATTAAGAAATCAGCATGAAATCCCTATTGTCGAGGGAAGTGTTATGAGAAAACAGGAAATAGATTATATATTGACCAGAATGCTTGATTCACGCAAGGATATCGCCGACCTGAACATTACTGTGGGCAAACCGCTCCAGGCTGGTAACTCCGGTGAATTAAACGGCGTTGATATGGATCCTTCTTTTGCTGAGCTTACCCCTTTTCAAAGTGAAATCTTTGCACTTAATCTCATAAACCGAGATCGTCGTTTGACAGAGACACTTCTTGCCGAAGGATCGTGTGATGTTTCTTACGAGCTTCCGGGCAAGGCCCGCTTTAGAATAAACATATTTTCTCAGCGCGGAAACTACTCAATTGTATTGCGAAAGCTTCAGAGCAGAGTTCCCACCTGCCAGGAATTGAATCTCCCCGAAGTCTTTTACGAAATGGCAGAAGAAAAAGACGGGATTATCCTGATAACCGGTGCGACCGGTACCGGGAAATCGACATCGCTGGCAACTTTGTTAAACGAGATAAATTATAAAAAGTCCGTTCACATTGTAACCTTGGAAGACCCTGTTGAATTTCAGCACCAGCAAAGGAAATCCACATTTAATCAAAGAGAATTAGGGACCGATTTCGATACCTTTGCCAATGGCCTGCGTGCCGCGCTCAGACAAGCCCCCAAGGTTATCCTGGTTGGTGAGATCAGGGATAGGGAATCGA
>CBDUUJ010000577.1:0-1725 GCA_965370205.1 uncultured bacterium | reverse complement strand
CCCTGGAAACCGTAGCGGCGGCCAAGCTCGAACACCGCGTTGGAATCGAATTTTTCCGTGGCTGATACAAACGCGTTTTCGCTTATCATCCGGTGAATATCAGCTTCCTCGATATCGTTTTTCAAATCGATATTGAACCTGACCGAATGCATCATCTGGCTTGGGGTTGTAATTGCCGATGTCGACAGATCAAGCTCGATGCCAATTGCCTTGAACAAATCCACCGCATCCGCTCCATGATGAGTTCCGATCGGCGGATTCATGTGACGGGCTACAACATTGGCTCCGACCAGTCTCGCATGATTGCCGATATCCTCGGATCGTCGCACAAACACAATGTCCGCTTTTTTCAGATTACCGAGTTTTTTTTCAGCAATCGTTTGCAAAATTGACACACACGCATGTGTATTACAGGAAACAATATGCGTGAATTTCTCTCCCCCGATCATATCCGGATTGACACCCGACATGAACGGAGTCCCGAACGCCTTTTCACTTCCCTGCGCGCACGCTCCCACGAGACCGGGCAGATTTCGCCAGGATTCAAGATTTTCCGATCCAATACCGTTTGCGGTGCATTCGAAGATAAAACCGATGTCGTTAATTACCTCGGATAAATCAATGTACTTCCCGGATCCAGACGAGGTGCAGATTATCGCTCCGGCTCTTTCCAGAAGAGCCAGATCATGTTCCATCCATGAATTGGGGATATTTTTATTTATAAAGACCTGGTCAATTTCGAGCAACTCTCTGAAAGAAAGGAGTATGCCCGCGAGCGTGGTGCCGATATTCCCCATTCCGTTGACCAGGATATTCATAATCAATCGCACCTTAAAACAGCATTTTTTACTGGTTTCTTCCCCGCAACAACAGTGGTCAGCGTGAGATAAATGATTTTTACATCCAGAATTATATTCTGTTTCTCAATATATTCCCCGTCCTGAACCCAGGTTATATCGGGATCACACACCTTCGTCAGTTGCGCCGGACCGGTAATTCCGGGTCTTACGGTCCACCTGACATCATGATCGGATGAATCCCAGCCCAGACGATTTATATCTTCCTCGATCAATGGTCTCGGACCGACGAAACTCATTTCCTGCCTTATTATATTTATCAATTGAGGGATCTCATCAATTCCGGTAGCTCTTAATAACCTGCCAACAGGAGTTATCCTGTTATCTCTCATTGTCCGGAATTTGAGAAGGAAAAAATATCTACGATTCAAACCGACACGTTTCTGGATGAAAAAAACGGGACTGCCGTCGAATGCAAGGATCATCAGGCTTGTAACCGCTAAGACAGGAACCAGCAGGATCAATAATATAAGGGAGAAAAATGTATCAAACAGGATTTTCACAATATCGACCCGGAATTATGACAGGATTTGCACTAACCAGCTTTCATGCAATTTCCAAGCCATTAAGACCATTGATAATTTTTTCGTAATCGAAAAGGATTGTGGGGCATATCAACTGGTGAGAACTTCTGCGAAAATGGAAAATGATCGAAATTATTGTCTGACAGGCGGATTCGATTTAAATCACCATAGGTTTATCGTACCAGTCATCCAGGATTGGTTTCACTTTGACAAGCATCGAACGAAGCCTGCTGAATAATAATTCACAAACATAATTCATAAGCCCAATAATAATACCCGGATTCCGAATATGGCTTTGCGCAAATTCCAGAATTTTTTTCTTTGAGTAATAAGGCCGTGTATCC
>CBDUUJ010000576.1:0-1725 GCA_965370205.1 uncultured bacterium | reverse complement strand
GGGTGCAATGACGGAATGTCTGAACAGACCTATGGATGTCGAGATAAAGGATGATTATGCCTTTTTTATAGAGGGACTTACGGGTTACGGGACAATCACAGCTATTCGTGTCGACGATCCACCTGCCGAGTACATTCAGGCTGAGTATCCACTGGAAGGTTTTGCCACTAAAATTACTGGATATGGTAGTCTTTTCGCTGTGGGTTCATCCGAGGTTGGCAAGGTCTGGTTCTATGATTACACGACAAATCCACTGGTGGTAGATAACTGGTATACGGACACTGTCAATGGGAATATAACAGCAATGGAAATGACAAATGACGCGTTTTACGTGTCCCTGGATACAGGAGTGATGCAGGTTTACGATATATCTTACGCTCCTGCTATTCTCAAAAAGCCGGATTTCCCACTGATCGGAGGATATCCGGTCGGTGATATCGCCATCCAGCCTTGGGGAAATTACGCCTACGCCCTGCGGTATCAAAAGCCCCAGGTTGATATCTACGATATTTCCGATCCTTTCAACTGGTCATTCATCCAGAATTTTAACGCAGGCAATGACACAATGGCGGGGGATATTTATAATAAATTTCTTTACATATTAACTACCGACACCCTGAATATTTATGATCTGTCCCAGAATCCCGGCAGTCCGCAGTTTATCAGCAGTCCGGCAATGCCATATCCGCCCTCCATGGCTTTTATGGATGTGGAGGGCCAGTATGCGTACGTTTCCGATCAGGGTAATCCGGTTGGAGTGGTCAGTGTCTATCCGCCGGATTCACCTGAGGTCATGGGTTACTCATTCCCGGATTTTGATGGGTTCACGATGGGAATTGAAGTAAAGGACAATTTCCTGTATATACTGAAATATGGTCATGGCGTGCGGTTAATTGAATTGTACTGATGTTTTATAATTTCCGTGCATGATACCAACTAATAACCTATCCTGCTCTCACGGATCATCCCGGGACGATTTCTTTCTCATATAATCTAAATAATGCTATTGACAAGATTTGCTTTCCGTGGTAGCATCTTCGATTGTCGCTTCAAACAAATTGGGGTATTTTGTTGTCCCCAATATTTTTGTTTGTGTGGTTGACGATGAAGCGAAAATTACCTGAACCTTGAGGACATTAATGATAACGAGCGGCCGGGAACCATCATGGTAACAGCCTGCCGACGTAGCTCAGTTGGTAGAGCAGCTGATTTGTAATCAGCCGGTCACCCGTTCGAGTCGGGTCGTCGGCTTGCTCCATGGGGAGATGCCCGAGTGGCTAAAGGGATCAGACTGTAAATCTGACGGCAAACGCCTACGGTGGTTCGAATCCACCTCTCCCCACCACCGCGCGGGAGTAACTCAACTGGTAGAGTACCAGCCTTCCAAGCTGGTTGTTGCGGGTTCGATTCCCGTCTCCCGCTCCAGATTGATTATTTACCTGTTATTTATTGGCCGACTCGCCTATGTAGCTCAGGTGGTTAGAGCACCTCCTTGGTAAGGAGGAGGTCAGCGGTTCGAGTCCGCTCATAGGCTTGAATACGTTCTCAATCCATTACTCGCACCTTACTTATTGAGGAGTGAGCAATTACCGGTACCGGTATCCGGTACACAATAAAAAAATAAGTTCTCTTAAACGCAGCGCCACAGTGGCTGGGAGGACAATCGAAAAAATGGCAAAAGAGAAATTTCAAAGGACGAAGCCGCATTTAAACATCGGGACGATC
>CBDUUJ010000575.1:0-1725 GCA_965370205.1 uncultured bacterium | reverse complement strand
CCGATGTAGTGAAAAAATAATCAATCACCGGGAACCGGTGGCGCCACCGGATTTTTTTCAGATTTGAAAAATACCCGATACATACAAGCGTTACGAGAAATGCTCGGTGAGCAATTTTATCATGTAAAGCTGGTCAGCCGTTCCGCCCATTTCGCGTGATGAGTGCATGGAGATCATCGGGGTGCCGATATCGATGGACCTCATTCCGAGACGGCACGCGGTCATCGGACCGATAGTGCTTCCCGTGCCGACATCCGTTCGGGCGACAAATGTCTGAAGAGGAACGGGAGATTTTGATTTCTTTTTCGATCCGCCTTTGCGCCCGGCATTTTCTGCGCATTTCCTGAGATGCGTGAGTGCGTCTGTCTGGGTCGTGTACCGCTCGTTTGCGTTGACCTTGATAACCGGACCGCCGTTCAATACAGGATGATGTCTCGGCTCATGCGCTTCCGGATAATTCGGATTGACCGCATGCGCTCCATCGACGGAGATGATAAACGACGAGGCAATTGATCGAAAATACGCTTCCCGTGGATGATCGGCGGGTAAGCAGATTCTCTCAAGAACGGTGTCAAGAAATCCGGAACCCGCTCCCTGCATTGTCCTCGATCCTACCTCCTCGTTATCAAACAAAGCCAGGACCTGCGTGAACGGCGTTTTTTTCGGAGCATTTTTCAAAGCGACGATCCCGGCGTGACAGCTCGCGAGATTGTCGATAGCTCTCACGAACACAAACTCATCGTTCATTCCTCCAAGCGTGCCGGGCTGAAGATCGAAAACCTCGATTGAATAACCCGATACGCGTTCAGGATCAACTCCGCCGCCCTCCGCCGCATCGGCAATGAGTTTCAGGATCGGCTTCTCCTCCAGGATATCGCTGTCACCCAGGCCGATCACCGGCGGAATGTGGTCCTGCTCATTGAATTTAATTTCCTCTTTTTTATTAACCCTGATATGCGGCGCGATATTCGGAATTCGGCACACCGGACGGTTGACCGCGAACAGGACAATTCTGTGCGACCCGTCCTTCTCCCTCACAACCAGTTTTCCGGCGAGACCGAGATCGCGATCCAGCCATGTGTGAAGAATCGGACCGCCGTAAACCTCGACCCCAAGCTGAATATAGCCGTTCTTCGAGTAAACGCCATTCGGTTTAAGGCGCAGACCGGGGAAATCGGTATGCGCGCCCGCGATTCTGAATCCGGCATCCTCGACAGGAGCGGTTCCCACCCGGACAGCGATGATCGATGAGTTGTTACGAGTGACATAGAACCGGTCGCCTGGTTTTATATCCCATCTGTCGGCTTCATCAAGGCATTTAAAACCCTCGGCCTCGAGACGTCGCACGGATTCGGTCGTGGCGTGCGCGGCGGTCGGGGAGGTATCGATGAAACTGAGCATATCGAGAGTGGCTTCCCTGGATTTTTTATCTATCATGGCGGTTTCTCCGGATCGATTGCATTGGGGGGATATTTATAGCACAGGAAGGGGTAGAGAATATAGCGCATACCGGGGACAGGCACCTGATTTTACCGTATAGGCTTAAGTAAAGAACTGGAAAATACAGCACGGTAAAATCATGTGCCAGTCCCCTCGATTGGAAAATACAGCACGGTAAAATCATGTGCCAGTCCCCTCGAATGATGATGACGGGGACGTCATCACGCCGGGCGACTGGAGATCGCCCCTCCGTAAAGATTGGAAAAGATTGTGAAATAAGTAGTG
>CBDUUJ010000574.1:0-1731 GCA_965370205.1 uncultured bacterium | reverse complement strand
GTAGCGATGCAAGCTGCACTCTTATAGCGAAAAATACTATCACTGTGCCATACATCCAGATATCGAAAAAATTTGAAAATATCAGGCTTCTTCCAGAGTTATTTTCGATCACAGCCCAGATAATAATCGCGATCAGTTCGATCAACCCAAACGCGCTGAGCCAGTACAGCCTGATCCAGTTACGGTTATACAGAATTTTTCGGCGCCACCTGTAAAGGAGCGCATCGCCGCCATGTTCGGGAGGAATTGTGAGATAGAATTTCGATGGAGGGATCATTGGATCATATCGATCCTGGTGTTGTGCACCACTTCAATCCCCGCAAGCGGTATCTCGGTAACTTCGACACCGGGAAAATACTGCCGGATTATATATTCATAGCCCTGATCGTTACTCGCACGCTGGTATGCTCCCCACTGGCTCATCCCGACACCATGGCCCTTTCCCGATCCTGTGAATCGATATCCGCCGTTTTCAAGCGAGATTGTGAATTTATTCGACGGTATGAAATCATCCTCGATTCGTCGATTCAGCGTATGGATGAAAGTCATCGCGGGGATAACGGGATTTTTCTCGCCAATGATATCCACGGTTTGAACCCGTCCGTTATCACTCGTTCCGAGGATAGTCACGGACGAAAGGTACTTCCCGACAAATGTCTCACCGTCCAGATTGAAAGCCTCATTAAGCTGTTCGAAACCCGCCCAGTTTGTATATTCGTCATAACGCCCTTCCGCACTGAAATCCATTACCCCGATGACATCGGAAACACCGACAAGATACGGAATCTCGCCGGAGTGAGGCCAGATATCGAGATTGGAAGCTGTCTTACCGCCGGATTCCTCATGGAAGACGACAATCGCAAGCTGTCCTTCATATGTCACGATCTCATTCGTGGTATCGATTGCGGCATCCGATGTATCCCGCGTTTCAACCGACACGCCGCCGTACTCCTGCGAGCGCTCATCATCGGCAAGATCGAACCCGCGACCGTCATAGCGACCGAGATTGAAGATCGTATAAGTCCGGCTAATTACCGCCTGGGCTTTCAGCGCTTCATCGGGCCAGTCAGGATTCATCTCAGCCGGAACGACACCGAAAAGGTAATCCTCCAGGGGAACTTCATTCACTGCAAGGAGATTTTTTCCTTCGAGGATCAGGCTGAGAGTGCCGCGATACTGCTGAAGGTTCGATTTGCTCGTCCCGACCATCACGTGAGCGTTCTCGACTCCTTCAGCCGCTTCGATCCTGATTTTTTTCGTATCCAGTTCCCGCGATTCATCGGCTCCCGGCGGGGTGAATTCTATCGTCTCCTCCTCGCCGGTGAATTTTATAATGTCACCGGAAATGCCGTCGGTGATAATTTCAAGACTGTCGCCTTTATAGCAGTTGAACGATCCACGGGAAATCGAGACATAGAGATGTTTCTGAGGGGTAAATGAGAGGAGTCCGATTCGTATGATGGTATTTCGCTCGACGATTTGAATCACGTCGCCCTCGGGAGCATCCGGAACCGCCGGATTGGAATCCTTTGAGCACGCTGGAAGGATCGCCAGAACGGCGATTATCAGAATTCCGGTTATCAGCCTGTGAAGCATTTTTTTTACTTTCAATAAACGAGACAGTATCCGCCATCCAGGGGTTCAGGATTTATCCTGTCCTGATTTAGTGTCGTTTGTATCGGGCGGAATATTATCACGTTTAAGCTCGAAATCCCGCGCATGTTTCGCGGC
>CBDUUJ010000573.1:0-1750 GCA_965370205.1 uncultured bacterium | reverse complement strand
AAAGGGTGGGGTACCGGAGGAAATCCAGTTTAGCAACTGACTTATGAAGGAGCGGTTGTTTAATTTATTTCTAAACCGATATGCCTATTCCTCCCAACGACAATCTCCTCGAACGTCTTCTCGATCCATCCGAAAAACCCGTATGCGCCGCGCCTGTCGCGGGATGGACCGATGCCGCGTACCGTCCGATCCTTCGCGAGTGCGGAACCCGTCACATGTGGATCCCGTTTGTATCGTCTCATGCGGTTGTGAGCGCGAAATCGCCGAACCGGGATGCGTATGTCAGGGAAGTGATCAATGACAGAGGTCATGTTCAGATTTTCGGAAGCAACCCGGAAGTTTCCGCAAAAGCCGCGAAAATTCTTCAGGATGCAGGCGCGCAAACAATCGATTACAACTGCGGTTGCAGCGTTAAGAAAGTGCACAGGGGTGGGGGAGGAAGCGCGCTTCTGAAGGACCTCGATCTCCTTTCGGCGAATCTGAAGGCAATTATCGATGCTGTGGATATCCCGGTCAGCATGAAAACCCGTATTGGTTTCTTCAGGGAGAATGACCGATCCGGAATCGTTGCGTGCAGGATCGCTCAGGACCTTGGCTGCGCGTGGGTCACACTCCATGGAAGAACTGCAAAGCAGGGATTCGCCGGGACCGCCGACCGGAACGCGATAGCTGAGCTGGTCGATGAACTGGAAATTCCCGTGATCGGTAACGGCGATATTCTCACGCCGGAAGACGCGAAACGCATGTTCGATGAGACTCGCTGTGCCGGGGTTATGATCGGACGGGGTCTGATGGGCGATCCCTGGCTTGTGGGGGATGTCGAGAAATATCTTGCCGATGGTGAAAAACGTCCGAATCGAACGAGAGCGGAACTTGTTGAATTGATGCTGGAACATCAGCGACGATTACTGGAGCATTTTCAGGATAAACAAATTCAGGATAAACGCGGAGTCTGGGAATTTCGCAAACACATCTCCCAATATCTTCGCGGATTCGCGGAGGCCTCGAAGATTCGCAATGTGCTGGTCAGATCGGATGATCCCGGGGAAGTCACCCGCATGCTTCGGGAGTTCGGTGAAGGCCACCCGCCCTCGCAAATTGTGTCTAAATAACGTGTCAGAGCCGCGAGCGTAAGCGAGCGGTTAGTCAATTAATGTTACTCTACATTTCCCCAAGTACATTTATAATTTGATCTTTAAGTTCATTGAGGTCATGCTCAATTACGGACCAAATAATATTAATGTCAATTCCGAAGTAACTGTGAACAAGGACATTGCGCATTCCAATCATTTTCACCCAGGGAATTGCAGGATATTTCTCCTTAAGATCAGATGATATTGATCGCGCAGCCTCACCAATAATCTGTAGATGGTGAAGTATCCAGATTTGCAGCAATTCGTCGCTTTCAAAAGCAGTTTTACCTCTGGAGATATATTTTTCAATACGTTCAATTGCTTCCTTAATATCAAGCAGGCGTTCCTTATCACCTCTCATACCAGCACCGCCTCTTTAAGAACGTATTCACGGATTCGTGGTCGGAGTCCTTTCTCCGTTACGACATCGACCTTGCAGCCGAGTAATTCCTGCAGGTCCATCAGTAACCCGCCAAGATCAAGAAGGCTTCGCCCCTGCTCCATATCCACAAGGAAATCAACATCACTTTTTTCATCGAAGTCGCCACGTGCAACCGATCCGAAAATCCTCAAATTATACGCACCATGCCTGGTAGCGATTTGAAGGATGTCATCGC
>CBDUUJ010000572.1:0-1759 GCA_965370205.1 uncultured bacterium | reverse complement strand
TTTTATACTTTCAATAGTCCCAGCCTGCCTGCAGAATTGAAAAATAATCAATGGGATTGGTCTAAGATACGGGGACCGGCACATGATTTTACCGTGCTGTAATTTCCGATTTTCCATTAAGCCCATGCGGTAAAATCATGTGCCTGTCCCCGGTGTTTAAATAGTGTAAACTTCCCCGGAATGAGCCAGATAGCAAATTACTGGGCATGGGACCTCGAAAGGCTGAAATATATCGGCCTGGTTTTCCATTTCCTCGGACTTCTCATGTTCGTTTCGTTGTGGTGGAACCAGGATCGCGCGTGGCGTCCGGGACGGTGGTTCCTTGCGATATATTTCGTACTGCTTGGCGTTATCCGCTTTAGTCTCTGGATGCTGACCGCCGTCGTCTCCCCTTCACCGACACCCCTGATGAGAGCCTTCCTCATGAAATCCGGAGTATCGGGATTCATCCTGTGTATCGCTGCCGTGATATTCATTATCCTGGACCATAAGAAAAACTGGATTCGGTTTACACATTTCAGCCCGGAGGACTGGTCCAGAGAAACTCCCACTGCAATTCAATGGACCGGACTTGTTATTGCGATGCTGGCGCTGTGGTCGCCGTACGTCCCGAATCCCATAAGCCCCGGATTGTCACTTTTCGCATGGGGATTTCCCACGTCATTCGGAGTAACACTCACACCGGTTCTTCTGTTTCTCGGAGGAATCATTCTCGCGGGAAATCGCAGGCCCGTTCCCGTTCCGGCGATATGCCTGGGATTGGGAACCGCCGCAAGCTCGCTCGTTGTCGATCCGATCACGCTGCACGGCGTAATCATCGCGATCATCGGACTCGCAATCGCCATAACAGGATTTTTATCATTATTTTCAAAGACAAAAACATAACTAAATGAAAAACCCCCCCCGACCTGTCGAGGGGGAATGAATTTCAAATCCGATGCATGTCAGAAATCAGGGATCGACTGTAACTTTTATGTCATCGATAGCCCAGAAATAGGGGCCATTATACCAATAGGATCCGTAGAAGAACCCTATGCGGATATCCTGACCGATTTCACTGGAATAGTCGAGTACGTTGATTCCGGTAAGCGGAGTGTTGTTATTGCCGAATTCGGCCCATCCCCAGCCTTGTGTGTGAAATAAACCGCAGGCTTCTACCAGGCACCAGAAATATGTTTCAGTATACGGAAAACTCCAGTTGGTGTAATTGTTGCCGGAAATTACCGGTGGATTAAGTTTCAGATAAGTTACGCCACCGTCGTAAGAGGCGGTAGGCATGCCACCCTGCGAGACAGTGTTCGACCAGAAATAACCTCGATGCGAATGATAAATTTCAACATGACAAGTTGTTGCCGTTGCAGGAATCGATATCTCCGGTGTCCACAATCTTGCGCAGTCAGGATGGCTTAACCAACCGCCACCGGCATTGGAATGCCACCAGTGACCATCATTTCCACCGGCAACAATCGCCCATCCGGCTCCATTGCCTGTATGTTCAGTCAACCAGTCACCCTGACCGGATTCCATGTCGTCCTCCCACAACACATTAGTCGCGGTTACTGTGAGCGTTGTTGCCTCAACCGGTGGATGTATATTGTCAGTGACCTCACAGTCGATGTCATACTCGTCCAGGTTGGCAGCGCCTACTGCAACCCAGTCAACATCCAGATTACCGGCACCGTCGCCGGGAACACCATCATAGCCCGTAACCGGGGTGCCTGAAGAGTTGTCTGTAACCGTCCAGGAATAGGTCAACGGA
>CBDUUJ010000571.1:0-1763 GCA_965370205.1 uncultured bacterium | reverse complement strand
GCTGGAATATTAGCTGATTGATGTTATTAATCTGAGATTCCGGAAGTTCAGACTTCTTCAACAGTCCCGCACGGCAGTGCGTCGGGCAATTGGGTTCCTGAAGACTTTTTTTATTAAATTGTATTAAATCGTATTAAGTCATTCTATTATTCTTTATTACGCCAGTTTTAAATATGATATAGGGTCGGAACGCGATAATAATGCAGTGGGAACAGACCGCTCCGGAGGTTATTGTATGTCATTGATGAGCCGAATACGTCTGGAACAGCAAACTCGTAATCAGGATTCCACGGGTGACGCCGATATAACCGGACGCGAACGAAAGGGACGTGTTGATCCTTTCAAGGAGATGAAAAGCCGGATCCATACTGAGATCGTTCAGGAAGTCGATCCGCAACTTCTGGACAGCAACGAAAATAAAGATATTATTCGGCAGACGGTTGAAAATATAATTATCGAGAAACTGGCACAGGAGGATAAACCCCTGAGCCGGTCCGAGCGGGAGATGATTCTAAGCGATCTCATCGATGAGGTTCTGGGCTATGGGCCAATCAATAAACTTCTGATGGACCCGACAATCACAGAGATCATGGTTAATGGACCGAATCAGGTTTACTGTGAGCGGAACGGAAAAATTACTCTTACGGATGTACAGTTTTATGACGATAACCATGTTCTCAGGATTATTGAGAAGATCGTTGCCCCGATAGGCAGGCGTATCGATGAATCGACTCCGCTTGTGGATGCCCGGCTTCCCGATGGCAGTCGTGTGAACTGTATTATTCCGCCGCTGAGTCTTGTTGGGCCGACGATTACGATCAGGAAATTCTCGCGCGATCCTTTCACAATTGAAGATCTCCTGAATTTCGGCACCATGACACAGGAGATGGCGGAATTTCTGGAAGCCTGTGTTAAAGCGCGTCTGAACATCATTGTCTCGGGAGGCACGGGTTCCGGTAAAACGACCACACTGAATGTCCTGTCAAGTTTTATTCCCAGCGACGAGAGGATTGTAACTGTTGAGGATGCCGCGGAGCTGCAGCTTCGCCAGGATCACGTTGTCACTCTCGAGAGCCGTCCTCCCAATATTGAAGGCAAGGGGCAGATAACGATCAGGGATCTTGTGAAGAACTGCCTCAGGATGCGACCGGACAGGATAGTGATCGGGGAGTGCCGGTCGGGCGAGGCTCTCGACATGCTGCAGGCGATGAATACCGGTCATGACGGCAGTCTGACAACGGGTCACGCGAACAGTCCGAGGGATATTCTGAGCCGTCTCGAGACGATGGTCCTGATGGCGGGTATGGACCTTCCGGTCAGGGCGATTCGCGAGCAGATCGCCAGCGCGGTGCATATAGTCGTCCAGCAATCGCGCCTGAGAGACGGCTCACGAAAGATTACACACCTGACAGAAGTTGTTGGAATGGAGGGTGAAAAGATTACCCTTCAGGATATTTTCCTGTTTAAACAGACCGGTGTGGATGAAAGCGGGCATGTGATGGGTGATCATTTACCCACAGGTATCCTGCCTAAATTCCTTTCCATCATCGATGCGGAAGGTATTGATCTGTCCAGGGAGTTATTTTTCCCCAAGGACGGGTTGAAGTTGTAGTGAATAAAAAAAAAGAGGATTGACCGATGACATTGCCATTGGTTTTAGGAACAGTTTTTTTCACGATAGCCATCTTTGGATGGGCTATCAGCTCGATGCTTGCGAACCGATCCGCTACAACCGTTTCGGGGCGTTTGGCTTCTTTTTCCCA
>CBDUUJ010000570.1:0-1769 GCA_965370205.1 uncultured bacterium | reverse complement strand
GAAATGCTCATCAAGCTGCAATGCATGGACCACCTCGGGATTATTCACCGGACGGGATTCCGGCTCGATACCCGAGATGTAGTTATACAATGGAAGGAACGCAACAAGTATGAAAAGTCCCCATCGGTAGATGAGATTTTTTCGCGTCTGGAAAACCTCGAATACAATGATAAATATCACGACCAGCACGGCGAGAACAGGTTCCGATATCGCCGTAAATCCCACGAACAGCAGGTACAGCGACCATTTCAGCCATTTCTTCTCCGGTATGACATCGATATTTCCGTACCAGCCGAAAACACTCAGCAGCGGCACGAAAATAAACAGCTTGTAGAAATAATTCATCGGCATGAAGAAAAACTGGAACAGCACATATGGAGCCAGCCACGCGAACACAAACACCGCGCGACGGGGGTACTGAACGAAAAACTTCTTGATGTTGTAGAGCGCGGCGAGATAGCAGAAGAAAAGAAAACCAAGCGAGTAAAAACCGAAGACCTTCCTGATAATTCCTTTCCAGAAGCGGCCTTCCTCCATTGCGAGTATCAGGTCGTATTCGAGAATGCCCGGAGTGATCGACGGTCGATGGAAAAACACCATCAGGTAGCCATTGAGCGTTCCGTGAGGAATTTCTTTCCAGCTTGATATCCAGTATGACGACTCGTGGCCGTACTCGGTTATCCAGTAGATGAACATGTCCGGCGATGTGTGCCCGAGCGCGAAAATTCCGATTATCAGATACGCCAGAGCGACCGGAATCGCCATGCCCGCGAAATAAATCCACCACCATTTCCACCGCTCGTTTTTCGATCCCGGAACCGCTTTGAACACAAGACATCCCGCGACACAGACTATCCAGAAAATGTTGAGCTGATGGAAGAGGATACTTCCCGCCTGGAGCAGCCCGATTAAAAAAAAGTCGGAAACCCGAATACTGCCTGCGGAACGGTGACGGATAATCATTTCAAGACGGTCTGCCGCGAGGAGAAGAAACAGGGTTGAAATCATGTAGACATCCGCATCGGTTGCGTAGTGCCAGTAAGTGAAACTGAAACAACCGAGGAGGACAATCAGAAGAGCCAGTCCGCGATCCTCGACCAGCCGCGCGACCAGCCGCCAGATCAGCCCGACCCCGAGCGCGCCGAGAATAATATTTCCCCACTGCATAACATACAGCGCCTTGACCTCAGCGCCGGAAATGCTCTCGATGGCGCTGTGAATCGAGTAAAAAAGCCAGGTGTAAAGGAGATGATGCGGGTTGAAGAGCTTTTCCCATGGACCGTGCTCGATGATGTCCGCGAATACGACCCCGTCGAAGTAATATTTCCGCGTGGGGTTCGACGCGTAGATCAGGAACATCAGCGGCACGAGCACCCACGGTATCCAGCGGAAGGGATCGCGGGCTTTCCCGGCACTTTCGTTTTTCAATCCTCCGGCCACGACTGAATTATACCGAATTCAGAAAATATTCGTAGCGTGACATGAATCCGTGAGAACCGAATGTCCCGATGAGCAGCATTGGAAATTGACTCACCACGCAAAATCGGCCGGGATTATTGATCAGCCAGTCGTCGATATCTCCTGAATGTAACCCGGCTAGATGATATCGAC
Source organism: uncultured bacterium (assembly GCA_965370205.1). GTDB lineage: Bacteria > JAJVIF01 > JAJVIF01 > JAPKYR01 > JAPKYR01 > CBDUUJ01. The sequence goes on along the minus strand of CBDUUJ010000570.1, from coordinate 158 downwards.
AGCTATCTTGGCTATGCAAATAGATCTCTTGCCGTGGTTGTCTGTGACTTTCAGGAAGACCGGACCGTAGTAGGATAAGACGTACTCGTGGGTTGGATTGATCGGGTCGCCGGTGTAGGCGTCGTCGACCGGCTCGGAGAAGATGTGGTCGCCGTCGA
>CBDUUJ010000569.1:0-1788 GCA_965370205.1 uncultured bacterium | reverse complement strand
AACAGCCGACGGGACTTCCGCGCTACAATATTTTTGATTTATTAGGTAAATCTAATCAATAATAAAAAGGTGGCGGAGCCTGGGGATTTATAATGGATAAATTACAGAAAGCCCTGAAAAAAGTTGAGAAACTCATTGAGGAAAAGAAAATTCCTCTCACAAAAGTGAGCGAGCCGCCGGTCCGGGACCTTCTCGACGGGTGCCGCGAGCTGCTTGAATCTGCTGATAAGGGTGAAGGAAGAACAGGTGGATATGAATCGCTCTACATGATCGCCCTTGAACTGAGCGGGAGCACCGATCCGGTCGTGATCGCCGAGACCGCTCTCGATGAGGCAATCAAACATCTCGGATGCGAGCGCGGACTGGTGGTCGAGGTCGACAGCGACGGGGCTATGGCGATCCGGGTCGCGAGAGGGGTCGGGGATGATGAGGCCGCGGATATCTCATCGACACTTGTCGCGCAGGCGGTTGAATCGGAGGAGGGAATCATTTATGACAGCGCACAGGATGAGGCAAGCGAGAGTCTTGTCAGGCGGCAGGTGACGAGTGGACTTCTCGCGCCGTTTGCAATTGAGAAAGATCGATGGGGAGTCCTGTATGTTGACACGCGCGATCCCGGGGTCCGTCTGGGAAGTGACGCGCTCGAATTCCTGGAAAAGGTCGCGGAACTTGCGTCGGCATCATTGAGCACCGCGATTCGAATCAAACGCGAAATGGATGAGGGGATCAGCGGGGCTTTCGGAACGGTGATCGGATCGTCCCCTGTCATGCGTCGATTGTGCGAACGGGCGCGGCGGGTCGCGAGAACCGGCGAGACAGTCCTTCTGCTCGGCGAATCGGGCACCGGCAAGGAAATATTCGCGAGAGCGATCCATGCCGAATCGAAATGCGCGAAAGGTCCGTTCGAGGCGATCAACTGTTCCGCGATTCCGGATGAACTTCTGGAGAGCGAGCTGTTCGGATATGTCGAGGGGGCTTTCACAGGCGCGAAAAAAAGCGGCAAGGATGGGATTTTCGAGCTTGCGAATTCCGGCACGCTGTTCCTCGACGAGATCGGCGACATGCCCGCCCTTCTGCAGGCGAAATTGCTCAGGGTGCTGCAGGAACGCACGATCCGGAAGGTCGGCGGGACGAAGGATATCAAGATCGATGTCCGGATAATCGCCGCGACCAATCAGGACCTCGATCGGCGGATGGAGGACGGTTCGTTCCGCGAGGATCTGTATTACCGTCTCGCGATATACCCCCTTGCTCTCCCGCCGTTGACCGATCGCGGCAGCGACATTCTCGAACTCACCGATTTCTTCCTCGGGAAATTCGCCGATGAATACGATCTGAAGAAACCGTCGCTGAGTCCGAAGGCCGCGTCATTCTTCCTCGAATATCCATGGAAGGGGAACATCCGCGAGCTTGAGAATCTCCTGAAGCGGATACTGATCGATCACGAGCCGAGGGTTATCCATCCGAAACATCTGCCGGAGGAGATGATCGACGCGCTCGCTGCCGGGATGGCGGATTTCCCCACGCTTGAGGAGCTCGATCATGCGCACGTTCTCAAGGCGCTCAACCTTGTGAACGGGAATCGAAGCAAAGCGGCGAACCTTCTGGAGATCAGCGAGGCGACGCTGTATCGGTGGATCAACGACATGAAGAAAAAAGGCAAATGGCCCGGCGGGGATAAAGATTCAGCGGATTGACTAGGATATCTTCTATGATCCTTTTTCCCATGTTTTTATTCTAGTCCCGTAGCCCGGCATCGCGACCATTTGTCAAGTCCCAGTAGCCCGG
>CBDUUJ010000568.1:0-1802 GCA_965370205.1 uncultured bacterium | reverse complement strand
CAATCGATGAGCACAGGATGTGCTCACGCCGGGCGACAGGATGTCGCCCCTCCATTATGTCACTCATTAATAATATTACGCAAGGGAGATTTTTTCAGAAAACAACCGGCGATTCATCCAGGAAGAAATAATATTGCAAATCCGCATCGGTCCGGGATGGAATCGGATCGGGCATATACGACGGCCAGACATCCGACGAGAGATTGTCGTACCAGTCAATCAGACGGTCCTCATCGGCCGCATAATCATATGCTTCCCCGAAAGAGACAAAGCCGTTCCCATCCATGTCGGAAAGATCGAAGGCTTCATTTTCCTTTCCCAGGGCATCAAGAAAAAAATGCGTCCATCCACCATAGCAGTGCTGATCGGCTCCTGCGGACGCGAAGACAAGATCCGCAGCGGTCAGAACGGGCAGATGTCCCATGGTATGGCAGCCCTCCAGTATAAGAGCGACCGTGGTTTCATCCGGCAATCGGGCAAGTCTTTCATTCAGCACCACGCCGGGAAGTGAATCATTTATAAGGCAGCCTTCCGCCATATGACAGATAAAGACGATGAGAAGTGTATCGCGATCGGTGATTTCTTCCGCGATGCTGTCGAACCCGTCAAGGAATGCATCTGCCTGGGGTCCATCGATGCAGAACTGTGTATACGATGAGGACGGCTCAATCAGGCCGTAGCACAGGATGTTGTTCTCATCCCAGCCTGAATCGACCAGAAGTTCCCGCATTTCCCTCGCAAGACCGGCACCGACATTCTGCACGATCATCGCGTAACGATGTCGTGGGATTTCCTCAGCGGAAACCGGTCCGACAGCAATAAGCATTATTAGGACAATGATTAAAGATACAGCAATATTTCGCATAACAAACCGTCCGGGACAAAAAATGAAAACCGGATTTAACACCCCATTCTCAGCATCACAGCAGAAAATCCGGATGCGGGAATTTGGCGCAGAGTTCCGCGACCTCTTTTTTCACCTGCTCAATCTCGGCATCGTTCTTGATGTCGTGCAGCACTCTCTGGATCCATTGCGCGACCTTGCTGAATTCATCCTCGCCGAAACCAAGCGTGGTCATGAACGGTGATCCGAGCCTGATGCCGCTCGTCTGCATCGGCGGACGGGGATCGCCGGGAACCATGTTCCTGTTGCAGCAGATACCGGCCTTGATGAGCGCTTTCGCGGCCTTGTTACCGGAATAATCGCGGTCTCGTAAATCGACAAGAATGAGATGCGTGTCGGTTCCATCTGAAACGAGCTTGAATCCCTGCTTCATCATCTCATTGGCGAAAAATCTCGCGTTGTCCACCACAAGCTGCGCGTACTCCCTGAACTCGGGCTGCATGCACTGATGGAAACAGACCGCTTTCGCCGCGATTTCATTTAAGTGCGGACCCGCCTGGATTCCCGGGAACACTGCGCGGTCGATCGCCTTCCCATGCTCGTCATCCGAGAGAATCAGCGCGCCGCGAGGTCCGCGAAGGGTTTTATGTGTCGTTGTTGTGATGACATCCGCGATTCCAACCGGTGTCGGATGTACTTTCCCCGCGACAAGCCCCGCGAAATGCGCCATATCGACAAGAAGCAACGCGCCGACACTGTCGCAGATTTCCCTGAACTTCACGAAATCGACTACTCGCGGGTATGCGGTCGCTCCGGCAACGATAATTTTCGGCTTGTGCTCCTTCGCGTCCTTCGCAAGCTGGTCGTAATCGATGATCCCGGTTTCCTCGATCACTCCGTAATGTTTGAAATCATAGCGTTTACCGGAGAAATTGACCGGGCTTCCGTGGCTGAGATG
>CBDUUJ010000567.1:0-1804 GCA_965370205.1 uncultured bacterium | reverse complement strand
ATACCGACACGCAACGTCGCAGGTCCGAGACCTGCGATACCCAGTCTGCTGAAAAAGCGATACCCAGCTTGCTTTAAAAAATTGATTCATATGATTGGTTAAGAAACATATAAACAGATACAGGTTGATGAAAAAATAAAAATCCTCTGTAAACAGGGGATTTTTCCCAATCGGAATATTTATGTTCTCCCGAGAGCATCCAAGTAAGTGGCAAGGGTTATCAGGGCATAAACATCCAGGGCAATTTTAATGGGTTTACAGGGCTAATGACTAAGAGAAATCCTTTTGAGGAGGGAGTCTGATGAAAACGGTCATTCTCACAATTGTAACGGTATTCCTGTTAATTGCATGGACGGGATGCTCAGGCGTCAACCAGCCTGATCCGATAATCCCCGAGGGGCCGGAGCGGCCCGTGATGCAGGAAACCAACCCCAATGGCTCACTTACACTGATGAGTTACTGGGAAGTCTCTATCGATTTATCCACGGGAGAAGCATCAGCCGTGCAGGTTCGATCGACCGAGCAACTGCTTAACGCTTTGGGTCTCATGGAACCCCCGTCCCTCCATTACCTCACGGTTGACTGGGACACGCTTTTACTCGACAATGTCAACAACAGGGTGGAGGTTGTTGCGCGACTCAGGCATCCCCTTACGGAACCGACAAATGTCTTCATGGGATTCGATGTGCGCGGGATAGTATTCGGCCCCGAACTCGTCAATGCCGATGGTTACACCCCGTTACTCACGCCTGATGCATTCAAGGATATTCCGTTCGGTTACATAGACGGCCTGCTCGGCGCGCCCGAATCATTCGCTCAATATTCGGGTGACATGTGGCCATATAAATATTTCGCCAAGGGAATGGATCCATATGAGAGTGTGGATGATTTCTATTCGAACCCCGACAATCTGGCCAACAGGGGACAGTTCCCCGAAGGTTGCAACGTCGGGCGTTTCTACCAGCTTGATTTCGGCGATGATCATTCCGATTATCTTGTATTCAACTATGCGGTTTTAGCCTCATTCGACTGGCCCGTAGGCGAACCCCCGTACGACCTGGACGATTTTCCGATAGCTTCCGCAAACACACCGGAGCCGTTCCACGTGCGATTCGCAGACATCGATAGCGACCTGTTCTACGTTACGACGACCGGCTCCGGGGGCGGCAGCTTGAGCATGGATGTAGAGGTGTTTGACTGGCAGGGAGCTAACGACCTGCTTGTGACAATCGCTTCCGAGGACGGCGTCACCATACCCGAAACACCAGCCACCTCATTTGATATGGGCATGCTGCCGTACAGCACTATGTATCATTTCGAAAACATCCCGGGTAACCCGACCGGCGTCGGCACCATTAACCTGGTCCTTCGCGCTGTCGATCCGGATGTGACATACGGTGATGTCTGGATGTTCGGACAATTGCCGCCCGGGCATCCCTTGTTCGATGTCCCTGTATATTCCATGTACATGACCCAGGTCGAAGTCGAAGAGAATTTCCCGCCGATGTGGAATCCCGAGTTATATCTCGCTCCCGGTTATGAAACAACCGTTCGCAGTGGAATGCCGTACAGCGACGAACACTCAAATTACGATTCGGTAACCCGTTTCACATACAGCGGATTGGAACCGGAGGACCCGAACGGTGACTGGTCGAAGTATTTCTACGTGAGCACTTCAGCATATGAGCAAACCGGGTCTCCGGTGGGATGGGATGAATTTGCCACGGTGGGATATTTTGACATCGACTGGTCGGACTACGGGTCAATCGCACCCGCCGGGGTTTACGTATGGGTGAAGGCTGTG
>CBDUUJ010000566.1:0-1805 GCA_965370205.1 uncultured bacterium | reverse complement strand
TATCGATTCGCTTATAATCGATGGAAACGATAACATGATCGCGCTCGGCAGCGAATTTTCCGATATGAATCAATCCGACGTGTATGTTTTCGACCGTGAAACCGGAAATCAGATTTCGCGTGACAATGTCCAGTTCAGGCTGGGATATGACTCGACCTACCTGGGTATTCTGGGGAGAATCGATGGAGGATTCATCACGCTTGACAGCATTGGATTTGAAATTCATGTGAATTACTACACCATTGACGGCGTACGCGAGGAAAAGGTCGTTATTAAAGTTCTTTACATGGCTGAATAAACTATTAAGAATTTCTAACAAAAAAAAGGATATGAACAGGGGATACCTCATTTCGTCTTCGAAATGCAGGTGTCCCCGAAAGCAGGAGCGTTTATGTACTGGAAAGACTGGGACCGTCTGGGGGCCGACACGATCAGGGAACGACAGGGGGCAATGCTTCACCGCTTCCTCCGTACCCAGGTTCTGCATCACTCCCCATATTACAGGGAACTTTTCAAAAAGGAGGGTCTGACTGCGGATGATATCAACACCGTTGACGACCTTCGGAAAATCCCGTTTACTTCCAAAACCGATATCGCGCCCACATCGGAAAGCCCCGATCAACCGCGTAAATTTGTGCTGCAACCCGACGCGAAAACATACGCATCAACACTGGGCATCGGAAAAAAGCTCGATCTGTTCCGAAGGAAACTGACCACCGGCAGGCAAATAAAAGACCTGGTTCTCGATGAATATCTTCCGGTATTTTTTATCGCGACCACCGGGCGAACCGCGAATCCGACTCCGTTCCTTTACACCGGTCATGACATGTCTCTTTTCCGTGAGGCGGGAAGGCGACTTTTTAATATCGGCGATATCAAACGCAGCTCGGATTTCGTGGTCAGCATTTTTCCCTACGCTCCGCATCTCGCCTTCTGGATTGTGTACCAGGGCGGTATACAGACCGGAACCCCGCTGTTCCACACCGGCGGCGGTAAGGTGCTTGGAACCGACCGTATTCTGACAATGATTGAAAAGCTGGGAACGACAATCCTCGTCGGCATACCCGGCTATGTGTACCACATTCTTCGAATCGCGAGCGAACGCGGTGTCGATCTGTCAAACATCCGGTTGGTTGTACTCGGCGCCGAACGTGTAACAAGGGGTCTGAAACAGAGACTTTACGATTTACTGACATCGATGGGTGCATCCGATCCGATGATTTTATCAACTTATGGAGTCACGGAAGCACGGGTAGCGTGGACAGAGTGCCCGATAGAGAATTCCGTCGAGGAGACTACAAGATATCACCTGTACCCCGACATGCATATATTTGAGATCGTTGATCCCGATACCGGCGAACCGGTTGCGGACGGTGAATCGGGAGAAATCGTGATTACAGATATCGACTGGCGCGGAAGTGTGGTGCTTCGCTACCGTACCGGCGATTACGCCAAAGGCGGGATCACTTACAAGCCCTGCCAGGCATGCGGAAAATCCGTTCCGAGGCTCTCTACAAATATTACAAGGCTCTCCGACAGAAGCGATCTTCAGTTATCAAAGGTGAAGGGAACGCTTGTCGATTTCAATGAGTTCTTCCCGATCATGAGCGATGAAACGGAAATCATGGAATGGCAGGTAGAGATAACCAAGCGTAACGAAGACCCCCACGAGCTGGATGTGGTCCGTCTGCACATTTGTCTCAGGGACGGAGTAGATAAGGATACCTTGATAAGGAAAGTGACCAGAACCGTTGTGGAGAGGATGGAAGTGTCGTTCGAGACTGTTGAGATTCATTCCATCAAGG
>CBDUUJ010000565.1:0-1808 GCA_965370205.1 uncultured bacterium | reverse complement strand
GAGCGGACCGTCAGGGAGCGGACCGTCAGGGAGCGGACCGTCAGGGAGCGGACCATCAGAGTTGTCCGCTCCCTCACGGTCGCGGTTCTGATCATTTCCGCCTAGATTTTGAATTTTACCACCCATCCTCATCAATCACCTCCTTCTTCCTCCTCCTCAGGATCGAGCCATGTCACATCAGGGATCGTTGCGTCCTCTCCCGCCTCCAAATCCCAGCCGATTCCGTAGTTGTCATAGCCGTATTTTTCATCGTCGGGACTCGGATTCTCCCATCGCATACGAATCGGATTTTATCACATTGCAGACATCGGGGACAGGCACTGTATCTTATCAAAGACCGGAAGAACGAAAAAAGTTAATAAAAATAAATTTAAATAAAAAAAACTTAAAAAAAATTGTGACAAACTTGTGACAATTGGAGTTAAACGACCTTACACCTGTAAAAATCCGACTCACACTTCCCCGCATAATATTTACCGCTTTACCGCGAGAAACTTATACATTCGAACTACTATTCGGGATTTCAGGCACAACAGCTAAAACTTGACACCGGCTCAGCGATATGTTAATTGGATAGTCCGCAATCAAATTTTTGTTTGCGGCAGTAAAGTCTTACGATAGCAAGCAGGAATGGAAGAGGGAGTACTGCGGAAGCTTGTGGATTATCGTAGGCGGCTGAATGTTCACAGGGGTGAAAACCAGCTCAGTCATCTTTCATCACCGCGTTACCTTCCCCGGAAAGATGGCCTCCTGAAGTGGGAACCGCATTTATTCCGTAGCTAATAGCTACAAAGGCTTGCAGGGCTCACGAAACATAAGTTTAAAGTCTCGATGAATTGTCGTCTCCGGTGACTGGAAAATGGAGCCTCCGGAGGTGCCGAAAGGGTTAATTAGCCCATCAGTATGGAAAATAATGTAAGTTCTGGTAAAATAGTTGTACAGATCGATCACGTTTTCCACAATATTTCCAGATGTTTGCTGACAGGGAGCCAAAAGAATAATGGCAGAAAATGATGAAAAACGGACCTCTATCTCAAATGAAACGACGGAATCACCGCGCAGAAAATCACGTCAGCGCGTGACAAATCAGATTTTCGAAAGGTACTTCACCACACCCGGAATTGATCCGTTTGATGAGGTCGAATGGGAGGAGCGCAACGCGCTTATTTCATCAGACACGGGCGAGGCGGTATTCGAGCAGCGCGATGTGACGATACCCGCATCCTGGAGCCAGATGGCCACTAATATCGTGGCAAGCAAGTATTTCTCCGGTCCACTCAATACCGATCGCCGCGAGACATCCCTGAAGCAGCTCATAACGCGTGTGGCAAAAACAATAGCCGACTGGGGCCGCGAGGACGGTTACTTTATCGATGCCGACGAGGCCGACACATTCGAGGCCGAGCTGATCCATCTCTGCCTTCACCAGAAAATGGCCTTCAACTCGCCCGTATGGTTCAACGTGGGTGTCGAGAAACGCCCGCAGTGTTCGGCGTGTTTCATCAATTCAGTTGAGGACAGCATGGAGTCCATCCTCGGCCTGGCAAAAACCGAGGGGATGCTTTTTAAATTCGGTTCGGGCACCGGCACCAATCTCTCGACCATCCGCTCATCACGCGAACGTCTCACGTCGGGCGGTGTGGCGAGCGGTCCGGTCAGTTTTATGCGCGGATTCGACGCGTTCGCGGGAGTCATCAAGTCCGGCGGGAAAACCCGCCGCGCCGCCAAGATGGTCATACTCAATATCGACCATCCCGACATCCGCGATTTTATCAACTGCAAGGTCCAGGAAGAAAAGAAGGCATGGT
>CBDUUJ010000564.1:0-1808 GCA_965370205.1 uncultured bacterium | reverse complement strand
CCCGCAGGACAGCCGACGGGACGTCCGCGCTACAATATTTCCGGATTTTGAGACAACCTCTGGCAGTCTGCGTTACGATTATAAATACTTGTTAAGTGGAATTGGTCTTAGAAATAAAAATGAGGGCGGTCGATTTGGGGTGGGAAGAGGAGACAAGTGCGGATTGCGTGCCCCAGGGGGTAACGACCGCCCGTTTAAATATTTCGATATGTCACTGGTGCCCGTTTAAATATTTCGATATGTCACCGGCGGCTGATCAAGCTGAAGGAAGGTCGCATATCTCCTGAGGAACAGGAGGAAGACCTTGCCTATCGCGCCGTTACGGTTTTTCGCGATGATAAGTTGTGTTTCCTGTTCGTTATCAGGCTCGTACTGCCGTCCCTCCGCCTGTTCATCCTCCGAAATTTCACGATGGATGAAGAGAACCACGTCGGCATCCTGCTCAATCGCGCCGGATTCCCTCAGGTCGGAAAGCTGCGGGATTCGTTTGGCACCCTCCCTGCGCTCGATATTCCTTGAGAGCTGGCTGAGGGCGATCACCGGGCATTCAAGCTCCCTTGCGAGCGATTTCAGGTTCCGGGAGATTTTTGAAACTTCCTGCACACGCATATCGCCCGATCCAAGCTCGCCATCTATCAACTGGAGGTAATCGACAACAACAAGATCGAGTCCCTCCTGTTCGAGCTTGATAGCTTTCACTTTCGCACGGAGTTCGCTGATTGTGAGAGATGATGAATCGTCAACGAAAATCCGCATGGGATCGATGGTGCTCATAGCCATCCTGAGACGGTCCCAGTCGGTCATTCCATCCGAATCCTTGCGGTCGCTTAAACGTTTCTGCCTGAGCCTGTATGAATCGAGCTTACCGGCAGAGCAGAGAATCCTCATCAGAAGCTCCTCGCGGCTCATCTCAAGCGAAAGAAACGCGACCTTGCCGCCTGAACTCGCCACATTTCGCGCGATGTCCAGCGCGAGAGCGGTTTTTCCCTGGGATGGCCTCGCAGCGATAATAATCAGAGTCCCGGGCTGGAACCCAAGGAGCATGCGGTCAAGGTCCGGGTATCCCGATTGTGTTCCCGGCGGATCTTTCTCATCGTAATGATCGCTGTAATCCTTGAAAAACTCACTCGCAACAGGTCCTATCACCCCATAGGCCTTGTGCTCCCTGAGATCGAGCAGTTCCAGGAACCGGGTTGATCCCCAGTCGATTATCTCCCTCAGGGGACGTTTTCCTTCCGTGGCAAACGCCGACATCTCGTGACCAAGGCGGATGATCCGCCGGAGCTGCGCTTTCTCGACCACAATGCGGGCGTAATGTTCGGCGCTTCTGACAGACGGCACCACATTGGTAAGCCCCGCGATATACTCCCCTCCTCCCGCCGCTTCCAGATTTCCTCCCGACATCAGGGCGTTTGTCAGGGAAATGTAGTCCGGGCTGACATTGTCCGAGAAAAGTCCCCTTATTGTGTCGAAGATGATTCTGTGAGGGGGATGGAAGAAATCCTCCGGTTTAATACGGACGAGAATGGTGAGAAGCGCCGCGCGGTCGAGGAGACAGCATCCGAGCACGCTACGTTCCGCCTCAAGATTATGAGGCGGCACGCGCGTTTGATCAGTTGACATCGACTGGGATGAATTAACGGTCATGCACCCTTTTCCTTCCGCATTGCAGTTTAAACCACAAGGCAATAAACATTCTACATTTTTGTTAAGATAATTTCCACAAAATTCTCCACATTCTGTGGAAAATTTCTACTCCACCCGTAAAAAAGACAGAGTCTCGAATTAACTATATTGCTCTGACAGCG
>CBDUUJ010000563.1:0-1810 GCA_965370205.1 uncultured bacterium | reverse complement strand
GTCGTTGGGTTGCTCGGGAGCCATCCTTTATTATTATAGGATGACCGGGCTTTTTTTGACGTCCCGGTAACGACATAAATCGCATCCGATCCGCGATATTTCCGCGGATTCATATGCGGAGGTTAATTGTGACAGAGACAATGGTTCATAAAAAGCAGCTTAATCCAGCCGAACTGGAAATCGACCTGTTCTGCAACGGTATCAAGATCGATGAGTCCTGCACTCTCGAAAGCGACGCGAGGCTGTTCTCGCGAACCCGCGCCGGACTCGGAAGCGGTCTTGAACTCATCGTCCCGGGCGAACTCAAGGACATCTGGATGAACGCCCCGGTCGAGGAGGATTTCGTCCAGGCGACCCCGTATTATCTCAGGAAAAAGGACGATGGCTATATCGTCTTCGACAGCCGGAGCGATTACGAGTACCCGGTAAAAATCCCGCCTGAACCGACCTGGTATACAAATACAACTTCGCTCGGAAACCCGATGAGCAGGATCGGCGTGATGCAGGGAACATATCTCGGCATCTATGTCTCAGGCTCGTGCATGTACTGGTATGACCGTCCGAAACGAAACTGCAAGTTCTGCACGACCGGATTCAATGTCGGGATCAACGAGATGCAGGAAAAAAATGTGCAGGAGGTTGTCGAGGTCGCTCAGGCCGCCAAGGATGAGAGCGGTGTCACGTTCTGCCATTTCAATACCGGATGGCAGGAGGGCAAGGGACTCGATCACTGCGCCCCGTTTGTGAAGGCGGTCAAGGAGCAGGTCGGTCTGATGGTCGGCGTGCAGGCGGTCGCGACCAGGCGGGAGGACCTCTGGAAATACGACTGGCTGCTTGACTGCGGCGCGGACCATTTCAGCTTCTGCTATGAGTTCCATTCACCCGAATGGTTCCAGAAAATCTGCCCCGGAAAACACGAGACCCTCGGCCAGCAGACCTTTTTCGACGCGCTTGAATACGCGACGAAAATCACGCAGAAAGGCCAGTGCTCCGGCGAGATCATCGCGGGACTCGAACCGCTGGAATGGACGCTGAAGGGAATCGATTACATCACCGGAATCGGCGCTTTCCCGACTGTCTGCATCTTCAGGCCGGTTATCGGCTCCGACCTCGAAACCGAAACAAGCCCGAAGTACGATGAAATGCTTCAGGTTATGAAGCACATGTACCTCAAATGCCGCGAGCACAAAATCCCGATCGGCGCGGCTCCGAATATCGAGGTGTCGCTCGTCGTACAACCGGATGACGGAAAATACCTCGTCCCGCGCGACATGGCGTTTCACGGGTTCCAGGCGTACATCAATCTCGCGAAAACCGCAGGCGGATTCATGAAGTTCAACAGGGAACTGAAACCGCATCCGGTCCCCGGCGACCCGAATAACCCGCCCTACCCGGACGGGGAGGACTAATCGGATTTATCTTTTTTCCTGATTGCCTTCCTGTTCCATAGTTCATTAATATCATTTAACAATTCTATTGCCAGCTCTGGATCCCGGCGGTGAATCAGTTCGACGAATTCATCGCAAAGGAGCGAGAAATCGTACAGCTGCCCCAGCTTGACGAAGAAGGCAGTCTCTTCTTTAATCAGTCTGATCAAGGCGTTGATCAGGTCAAGCTGTGTTTTAACAGCGGCCTGCGCGACAGAGTCCGGTTTGAAGCGGGCCTGTTTGAGCAGCCGTTTGATATTACGCCTGGCGTTATGGAACTGTTTTTCAAGCGCCAGGACCCGTTGCTGGTATTGGTACATCTGATACCCCTGCAGGGAGAGTTATTTTACCTCTGTGGGAGAGTATAGCATAAAGATGTCATT
>CBDUUJ010000562.1:0-1835 GCA_965370205.1 uncultured bacterium | reverse complement strand
GGATGTAAGTTTCTGAGCATATCCGGTCTGCGTTTACTGGTCGAGTGGTATGCCGAGCTTAAACGTCAGGATATTGAAATGCGTGTCGCCGGGCTGTCATGGATGCTTACGGAGATATTCAGGATATCGAAACTGGAATGGATGCTGATTGAGTCGGAAGATGAAAAATAATTATTCAACCTGACATATAAAAAAAAAGCTCTCCCCAAAGCGGTGCCTGGTAAAGGCGCCGCTTTCTTGTTTTTTCTTTTTTTATAGCTTATTATGTAGGATAGGTGCAGGTGTCAACAGTAAAGATATGGGCTGCTGCGGCGGTCCTGGTCCTCTTTAATAAGTTTTCGTCAGATTGAAATTCTCATAATTCCTGGAGGTTAACATGTCATCAGTCAGGATGTCTTATGCGGCTATTTTAACCGCCGCGATACTGCTATTTTCAATCGGCTGTTCGGGTGGAAGTGATCCTGTAAGCCCTGATCTCAGGATATCCGAACCTTCATATTCGAAAGCGATAAACAGCACTCATTTATGGGGAATGTGGGATGTCGTAATCGATCCGGTTACCGGAGCTGCGGAGATCGTCCCGATTCGCGGGATCGAATTTACCTGCAACGTGACGATGTTCCTTCAGCCACCGATTGCGCCAACGCACCAAATGGAGATCGAGATCAAACCGGAGACCGATTTTCCGTCAGGCTATGTGCTTGTGGATGTCATCTTCACGCATCCGTTCATGGGACTGGATATGTACACGGGATTCGATGTCCGGGGAGTCTGCATCGGTAACGGCTCGATCGCGGGTATTGCCGATACGAATATTCTGTATGCGGGACCCGATGATCTGAGAGTTCTCAATGCAGATGGTCTGGCCCGCTGGTTCAACCCGGCGGAGTTCACGACCTACGGGCAGATATTCGGGTTCACTCCCGGTAAACTTGGAACCCAATTGATCGATTTCACAGCCACACTCAACGGCTACAAATATTTCTGCGACGGTCTTCCGGAGGAGGATGATGTCGCGGAATTTTTCGACGATCCCGCGTGCCTCAATCCCAGAGGGCTGTATTCGGCAGGGAACACATTGAGACGGGAGTACGAGCTTCAGTTCCCGATGCCGGGCGGATCTCCTGAATACAGGTTCCAGTATGCCGTTGTAGCGAGCTGGGAGGATCCCGATCCGTCCCCTCCAATAGATATTCCCGATGATTTCCCGCTATCGGCAAACTGCCAGGAAGCATATTGTTTCTCGGCTGCCGATGAATCGGACATGTACTACAGCGATCCGGGCAACAATGGCGGGACGCTCAGCCTGATGGTTCGTGTGTTCGATCACCAGGGAGCAGCGTCTTCGACAGGTGTTACAGATGAGGTTGCTGCAATTCACCTTGAAACCCCGGATGGTCTGATTACTCCCGGCGGACTTGCGTCGTTCGATGAAACCGCGCTGGATGCCGCCATTGTACAGGAGGATGCAATCAGCGCGACATGGCTTCTGGAAGTTGCTAACGTTGAGCCATATGCGGTTGGGGATGTCCCTGTGCTGGTTGTTATCGAGAGCGCCGATCCCGACAGTTACGATCCCGGTTATCCCCAATTCGATTTCCCGGACGGCGCAATGGCAGCGTATTTCATGACATCGGTTTACGTGGGATCGGAAATCCCGATGGAAGTGATCTCAATCGATCCAGAATCCGGAGAACAGAACGAGGTGCTTGCCGATGTCGAGGTTACAGGACTGGGATTTCTCGATGGCGCAGAAGTGACACTTATTAAAAATGGCGATCCCGGAGTGGTCATTGCAGCGGATAATGAGGTCGTATCCGGCGGTACACTGATCA
>CBDUUJ010000561.1:0-1852 GCA_965370205.1 uncultured bacterium | reverse complement strand
CATCACGAGGGGATCGTCTATACTGATTACGACTACCTTAACTTCTTCGCTCTCGATATCCGCGACCGGGTCCCACTGGAAAGAGTCATCGTTCTCCGTTGATCCGGCCACGTAATTAATCGGTCCATCGGAGACCGTGTAGCCGATGCTCACATTGTCGCCGACCGAGCCGATGCTGGTCCATGTGATCAGCCATGAACCTGTGGCCTCAAGCTCCTCGCCGCCGTTGGGCGATGTGACCGTTATAACCGCCTCCTGCGGTCCGATATTGGAAATCTGGATTTCCGTAAGCGCGTAAGCCGCAAGCGCTGCGCCGGTTGGATAGTCCGGACCGGCGACAGGCGGCTCGTATGTTGTCGGGTCGCTCGATCTTACCGTTATCAATACTTCCTGGTCATCGACTCCGGTCGGATGCACATCCGGGATGGATATCTGATAAACACCGCTTGTGGGCTGCGAGCCGGGGGTCGGGGTCAGCTCGACTGATTCAATCGAGTTGAAAAGTGTCTCGGATTCAACCCAGATCGATCCGATCTCTCCATTGATTCCATCGGGATTCGACGATGCACCCCAGTCGAAAACCTCGATTGACAGCACAAGATTGCCGCCGAAGGATGTCTCGTTCTCATAATAGGCTGTGGTTCCGGTTGTATCGACCTTGATATGGAACGCCTCGGGGGAGTTCGCCTCCATCGGGAAATCCGTGATCGGTTTCGGCTTGGGGGATGTTCCGGTTGGAGGAGCCCAACTCGCGTCGATAGCGTACTGGAAGAGCCAGTTTGGATTTCCGCCGGGTCCCATTGGGAATTTCAACTGGTAATTCCTTGTCAATTCTGCGGGATCCGGAGCGGTCGAGAATGTTCCCCTGTTGGTAATACTGACCTTCGGGATGACCGGATCGTTTGCGGAGAGCGGGTCGGTGAAATATTTATATGGATTCAGGGTTGTCGCGGGAGTGAAAATCTTGAACCCGAGGTCGCCGGGAGTGTAGCCATATAATCCCTCGGTGGTGAACTCGGATGCGTTCCACCAGCGGGAGTATCCATCGGCATTTTCAAGCCTGAAACCAGTCGGTGCGGCATAGATAATACTCGTATCCAAGTCACTATGGAGCGTATCGCCCGCGCCCATCACGATACCCCGAACATCGAAACCGCGAAGGTTCGAGTCGGGGAACGGATGAGTGATCGTGAGATCCAGATCGACCGTGCCTTCCGTTTTATTGAAATCATTCATTACGATGGCGAGTCCCGGGGGCAGTGGCGACTGAAGATACCCGGTGACATTGACATGGAACAGCGCCTCGCGAAGGCTGACGAATTCAATATCGCCTGTCTCAGGATCGATAACACCCTGCCAGAATCCCCAGAGATTGTGGCCGCAGTCGCATCCGGAGTGGTTTCCGGATGGTGTGGTCAGTTCAGTGTTGTTGTCGGGAACGGGAGGTGATATCGGGGAATTCGCATTCTCCGAACATCCGAAAGCCAGTGCAACTGCTGTCAGCATGGCAAGGATGACAATCAACCGATTAATCATGGTGCAGTACCCCTTTCGGTGGCGGAAACGGCATCGAAAAACGATCCCGTGCCGATCGCCGAACCGAGATGTATTAATGATTGTACGCCTGCCGGGGCAGACGTTAACCTAGTCATGTAAATGCTATCAAATGGAGGCTGCAATTGCAATGAGAGCAGGATATAGTATTTAAAAACATTCTGGTATTCACCATCACCCACACCAAAGAGAGCGTCTCAAAATCCGTAAATATTGTAGCGGGGGCGTCCCGAGGGGGGGGCAGGGGGGTTAATTGAGGCGAGTCTAAAAGGCATGAGGGCGGGGGGGGCCACCCCCC
>CBDUUJ010000560.1:0-1853 GCA_965370205.1 uncultured bacterium | reverse complement strand
TAAAAAAGTGTGTAAATATTCTGGTACCCCACCCTTTAGGGTGGGCGATCCCAGATTTCATGCGCTTTCCACCCACCCTAAAGGGTGGGGTACCGGAAAAGCCTTCGTTTTTCAACAGTTCCATCCTGCCGGCCATTCATCAATGCTTGAAATGACGCATGCCGGTCAGGACAAGCGCCATACCCAACTCGTCGGCCTTTTCGATTGTCTGAGCGTCCTGCTTGCTTCCGCCCGGTTCGATAATCGCGGTCACTCCGCCTGCATGAGAAATCTCAACCGAATCCGGGAAACAGAATCCATCGGTCGCGGCGACCGCACCCTTTGATTTCTCCCCGGCTTTTTCAATCGCGATTTTAAACGTGGCGACCCGCGCGGTCTGTCCGGGACCTGTTCCGACTGTCTGCGACGGTGTCGCGAGCACTGTCGCGTTCGAGCGCACATGTTTCACGACCCGCCAGCCGATCTCCATCGCTTTCATTTCATCGTCGGTCGGCTGACGTTTCGATGCAACTCTGAAATTCTCATCATCCCAGAGTTTCAAATCGAATTCCTGAATGAGAAAACCATGCGCGAGCGCGCGACCGTCCAGACGTTTGCTGAGATCAATGGGATTTATCAACTCGGTTTTCAGCAGTCTGAGATTCTTTTTCTTTTTCAGAATCTCCCTCGCCTCCGGCGTGAAATCGACAGCCACGACCACTTCCACGAACGCTTCCTTAATCGCAAGAGCGGCGGCCTCATCGACAACCCCGCTGATTCCTGTCACATTCCCGAACGCCGCGAGTTCATCGACCGCGCGGGCGTTTCGATAGGCTTCCTCGACCGTTTCCGCGATCGCAACACCGGTCGGATTCTGATGTTTCACGACAGTCGCGCAAATTTGCCCCGGAAATTCGCGGCAGATTCGCACGACGGCGTCAATATCGAGAAGATTGTTGTAGCTGATTTCCTTCCCCTGAAGGATTTCTGAATCGGTGATGTAATCGCCGTGATCGTCTCCCAGACTGTAATACGCTCCACGCTGATGCGGGTTTTCACCGTAGCGGCAAATGCTCACTCTCTTAAGCGCAAGCGGAAGGAGTTCCGGCAGTATCCGCTCGATAATTTCATCCTCTTCGGAACCGTCATGTGGAAGTCCGCGGAAATATCGGGCGATTGCAGCATCGTATACGGCTGTGTGATGAAATGCAGCGCGCGCGAACGATTCACGCATTATCCGGGGAATACCGCTATGTTCTTTCAACGCCATGAGAATGGTGTGATACTGAGACGGGCCGGTCACGACACATACCGACGGGAAATTTTTCGCGGAAGCCCTGATGAGAGTCGGACCGCCGATGTCGATATTTTCAAGCGCGTCATTGAGAGTGACATCAGGTTTGGCAATAGTTTTACTGAATGGATATAGATTGACACAGACGAGATCAATCGGCGGGATGTCATGCTGCTCCATTTCGGATGTGTCGTCGGGACCTTTATCCAGCCTGGAACCTGTTCGCGATCCCATAGGACGGCGGCCAAGAATACCGCCATGAATACGGGGATGCAGCGTTTTCACCCGCCCTGAAAACATCTCGGCGGCTCCGGTGTAGTCGCTGATTTCGGTCACGGGGATACCGGCTTTCTTCAGTATGGCGGCGGTTCCCCCGGATGAAAGGATTTCGATGCCGTGTTCGATCAACCCTTTGGCAAAATGAACGACATCGGTTTTATCATATACGGAAATCAGCGCTCGTACAGGTCTCAATGTTTCAGCAGGTGACATTTTTTTCTCCTTAATAATCGAATCTGGATTGTGGCTTTTATGGAAGTGGAAATCAAGTGGGGCTGGATTCTGAACTTTCTAAAAAATA
>CBDUUJ010000559.1:0-1854 GCA_965370205.1 uncultured bacterium | reverse complement strand
TAACAGAGACGCGACCGTCAGGGAGTGGACAAACCATTTTACAGACCCGCGACCGTCAGGGAGCGGACAAACCGAGGATCATATGACAGGTTCAGAAATAATCGAAAAAATCGGCGTAAATCAAATCCACTGCTACGTGGAGAAAGAAATGCTGGAGATCGATCCTGAATACGATTACGCCATCGTGAAAGGCACCGGGGACAATCCGAGGGTGGTCTGCGAGCATCACGAAAAGATGATCGCCGCCGGAAAATATCCCAGACTGACAATCGAGGATAAACTGGTCGTCAGCGATGTCGAATGGACGACCGGACATCACGCGTTCGAGGGTGATGTCGAACCGAAATTCTCACCCGAACGTCCGAAATTCTACATGACCGAATAATAACCATGTTCGATAGATTAACAGAAACACTTCAAACAGCATTCAAACGGCTTCGCGGGAAGGGAATCCTCACCGAAAAAGCCGTGGATGAAGGCCTCCGCGAAATCCGCCGCGCGCTTCTCGACGCCGACGTGCATTTCAGGGTCGCGAGCACATTCACAGACCGCATACGCGAGCGCGCGATCGGCGAGGACGTGCTCAAATCCCTCACGCCCGGTCAGCAGCTTGTTAAAATCGTACGGGATGAGCTGGTCGTGCTTCTCGGAGAGACCGCGGTTGAACCGAAAATCGAGAAGGGAAAATCGAACAGCGTACTTCTCGTCGGCCTTCAGGGTTCCGGTAAAACGACCGCATGCGCCAAGCTCGCTCTGCATTATAAAAAACTGGGATTCCGACCCCTGCTTGTCGCGCTGGATGTGTACCGCCCGGCAGCTATCAAGCAATTGCATGTTGTCGGCGAGCAGGCGGGAGTGGATGTCTTTTCAATTGAGGAGAAGGGAGTCAAACCCCTCGACATCCTGAAAAAAGCGAGCCTGGAAGCAAATGACAAGGGATATTCGCTTGTCATTTACGATACCGCCGGACGGACGACGGTCGATGACGAGATGATGCAGGAGGTCCAGGA
This sequence comes from uncultured bacterium, assembly GCA_965370205.1. Classification (GTDB taxonomy): domain Bacteria; phylum JAJVIF01; class JAJVIF01; order JAPKYR01; family JAPKYR01; genus CBDUUJ01. The sequence continues at coordinate 844 of CBDUUJ010000559.1, read as the reverse complement.
GCTTAAGAATGCTCTTGAATTCGATGAGGTGCTTCTGGTTATCGACGCGATGACCGGTCAGGACGCTGTCACGACCGCCGAAAAATTCAACGAGGCTGTCGGGATCACAGGCTGCGTTCTCACCAAGCTGGACGGTGACGCGAGAGGCGGAGCGGCGCTTTCGGTCAGGGAAGTGACCGGCGTCCCCATCGTTTTCGCGTCGGTTGGCGAAGGTCTCAAGGCTCTCGAAGGTTTCCATCCCGACCGCATGGCGGGACGGATTCTGGGGATGGGCGATGTCCTGACGCTGATCGAGAAAGCGGAGGAGGAAATCGACGAGCGGGAGGCGATGAAGCTCCAGCAGAAGATCATGGGCGACAGTTTCAATTTTGAGGATTTTCTCGCCCAGATTAGGCAGGTCCAGAAAATGGGTCCGCTCGAGCAGATCGTAAAAATGATTCCCGGCATGAGCGGGATGGCGAAGCAGATTGAATCGATGGACCCTAAGGAGTTCAGCAGGGTCGAGGCGATGATTCTCTCGATGACCCCTGAGGAGCGGCAGCACCCTGGCACCATCAACAACTCGCGAAGGAAACGCATCGCGAGGGGTTCCGGGATGAAGCACCAGGATGTCGGCAGGCTTCTGAACCAGTTCAGGCAGGCGAAGAAGATGATGAAACAGCTCGCGAAGATGGGCGGGAAGGTCCCGAAAGGCGCGATCGATCGAATGTTGCGGAAGTGATCCATCCACCCCTCAGACTTTCAGCAGATTTGAAATACATGTATAATTATTGATAGAGCAAATTCGGAGAACCGGATGAGAAAAAAATCAAAGAAAATAAACCTTAATGTGCGTAAAAAGGAT
>CBDUUJ010000558.1:0-1860 GCA_965370205.1 uncultured bacterium | reverse complement strand
TTCTGTTTCTTCAACTTCTTCGGATTCAGTCTCCTCTTCTGCCGGATCATCTTCTTCCGATGCGGATGCCGGCTCCGGAAGCGGCGGAAGCGGATCGGCTTCAGCTTCCCATTGCGCGATCGATCTTTCCTCGTCGGCCTGCTGGAGGAAGATAAAATAGGCGTCAATGTTGTCCATAAACCTGACCGATGTAAATCCAAGCTTTGTTCCATCGGGCGACCAGACCGGCATCCAGTCATCGTCGGGATGCCGCGATATATTGACCTCGCCGTCCGTCCATGACGGGATAATTCCTCTCACATTCATGCCGGGGAAAGGCTGCCAGCCATCGGACGGGCAGGGGGGAAGGTCGGGATCATCCGGATCGGTTGCGGTGATGAAAATATCGACGTTGTAATTGTCATCCTGACGGGAATACGCGAGCCATCGCGCGTCGGGTGAGAAAGAGAAATTCAGCGTTCCCCATTGCGAGAACAATTTGCGATGATTATTACCGTTTCCATCCATGAGCCAGAGATCGCCTCTTCCTCTTGTGTATGCGATTAAAACATCGTCGGGAGATGAAGGAGGGTCTTCGCAATCGGGGGGAACCGGCGCGATAACAGCTCTGGCACATTGTTCATCATTGTTTACCAGGCGTTCGATTTTAAATCGCCTGCACTCGCTAAGGCGTTCGTGGTCGGGATCGTCGGATGTCACACGGTAAAGTTGCTCGATCCCGTCGCGGTCGGACGTGAACAGGATCGCGTCGCCCCTGGGATACCATGAAATTTCCCAGTCGCGGGCTGGATGATCGGTAAGCCTTGCCGCGATGGTTCCGCCGACACCATCGGTCCGGACGCAGAATATTTCGCCCCTGACGACGAAGGCGGTTTCCTTCCCGTCGGGACTGACAACGTACTCGGTCGCGCCGGATGTCATGGAAAGAATTTCAGGAGTGTCGGGGTCTTCATCGAGCCATGCGGTGATTTGAATTTCACGAGGCTGCGAACCATCCATGTCCTGCATATAAATTCCACCCATCCATTCATATGCGACAACCCCACCACCCATTTTTGGATGCCACAGTCCTGTCTCATTCAAGTGAGTTATTTGTTTTCTTTCGCCGTTGACAGGATTCCATGACCATAAATTCCCGACGCCGTTTTCCTCGCTGCGGTAATAGAGCGTTGAGCCGTCCGCCGACCACTGCGGATCGGTGTTGCCGGCATTATTTTCTGTAACTTTTATAAAACCGCCATCTGAAATCCTGTAAATCCAGATGTCTTCCTTGTGGGTTCCGCGATACCCCTCGCGGTAACCGTTGCCGGGTCCGAAATGAAACGCGATTGAGTCGCCGTCGGGATGCATAACCGCCTGATATCCGGCGCATGGAAAAATTTGCACGGGAGCGGATGGTCCTTCACCCCGCGATGATTCGATATCAACGCAATGCGGTCCACGGTGATTCGGCCACGGTCCGCCTCGTCGGGATGAAAAAAGCAGACCTGAACCATCCGATGTCCAGCCGGAGAGAATATCGTTATTCGATGCGAACGTGATTCTCTCAGGAGTTCCGCCGTCTGCGTTCATAACGAAAATATCCTCCGAACCGTAGCGGTCGCTCATGAAAGCGATATGCGATCCGTTCGGCGACCAGATCGGCATCCAGTCATAGCCATTGGATGCTGTCAGTCTCGATGCCCGGCCTCCGGAGATCGGGACAGTCCAGATATCGCCCGCCCACGAAAATGCGAGCGTGCTTCCATCCGGCGACGGAGCGGGATATCTCGCGAAAACAACTTGTTCAGCGTCACCGATGGATGCGCCTGCCGATCCGAATGAGAGGATCATGGTCGCGAGGATGAACGTGGTCAGGAG
>CBDUUJ010000557.1:0-1867 GCA_965370205.1 uncultured bacterium | reverse complement strand
TAACCTCTCTAAATTTTGAAGAACCATTATGAAGACCTGTATTGAGACCGTTGCAAAAGGAGAAATAGGGCGCAGCAAGCAAACGCACTGCCGTGCTGTTCTACGGTTTTTCATTTTTGTTGAATTTCTTTCGATTTATAACCTTTCTCGATTTATAACCTATCGAAATTTAGAAGAACCATTAATAAGACCTTTATTACAATTATTTCAATATTTCCTGGTGAAGGAGCTTGTAGCTTGCGCGCCATTCGGGGTCCTGAAGCTGCGACAGGTTGCTCTCCACAATTTCAGTCGCCATCCTGATGCTTTCCCCGGCTTCCTCCGCAAGGCCGCATTGATTCTGAAGCTCGGAAAGCCGCTTGAGCGCCCGTGGTCCCACCTTTGTAAAATAATTCATTCCGTCTTTGTCCAAAAGCGATCTCACTTCTTTTGCGGTCGCTTCCCTGTCATTATAAAGGGCGTGTCCCGCGATAAGCGCTTCCATTTTTGCCTCGACCAGCCGGGCGGCAAACCCGCCCGTTTCCCCGATTTCAAGAGCTTTTGCAGCGCATTCCACCGCGACTTTATTCCGTTCAGCGAGATTGTTCACCCGTGCGAGAACTGCGAGCGCTCCCGCCTCACCTCTGCTGTCGCCGATTTCCTGATGGATTATCAGAGCCTCGGTGAGCAGGTCAACGGATTTTGAGAAATCGCCGCGTTCGCAATAGATGTGCGCAAGGTGATGAAGCACGATCGCCTCACCGAGACGGTGCCCCATCTTTCGCCTTGCGTTCAGGCTCTCGATAAAATAATCCTCCGCCTGATCGAGCAGTCCCACCCTGTGAAAAATATTTCCGAGATTGAGAAGAGTCCGCGCGCGGGATGTCATGTCGCCGGTCTGTTCGAGGATGTGGAGGAGCTTGATGAACAGTTCGTGCGCGGCTTCCCACCGTCCGGCTTCATAATTGATAAGCGCCAGGGAGCCGAGCGGGAATGTTCCGGCGTGAAGATCGCCGATATCCTCCGCGATTTCATGCGCGGTTTCAAACTCGCTGACAGCCTCATCGAGTTTCCCGATCCGTTTCAGGCTGATGCCGAGATTGTTGTGGGTTTTGACGAGTTCCGGAGACGGGGAAAATTTGTCGAGCGCATCAAGCGCCCTTTGATAATTTTCGATGGCTTTTTCCGTGTCGCCTTTAAGATGCTGCACCGATCCCATCTGCCTGAGGATCGCAGCGCATTCGATTCCCTCCGATACCGGGCAGGTTTCCAGAGCCAGTTGATATTTTTCAAGCGCCAGGTCCCATTCCGAAATATGCCTTGCGTGCTCACCAAGGAGACGGTTCGCGATACTCAGACGCGCGGGATCATCGAGAACATCCGCAAGTTCGAGCATCAGGTCGGCGCTTTCAAGTTCGATATCCCGCTCGCCGAGAATACCCGCGACCTCTCCGCGCTGGCCCATGAGATCGGCGACCACGTCACGGTATTTCTCCGGCTGCTCAAGCCTGTCGAACGCGTCCCATGCCCACTCGGCATGTTCGAGGGCCAGGCGGTTTGAGTATTCGCCGCGCGCCCGTTCGCAGGCAATCGGAAGGTATTCGAGGAGACGCTCATCCTCGCCGGCGCGGCTGAGGTGGTAGACGAGGCTGTAGACGATGGGATGTATCTCGCCCGATTCGCTCAGCAGGTCGGCGGCATACGTGTGATACTCGATCTTTAATTCGGGAATTATTCCGCTGTAAACGGTTTCATAGACAACGTGATGATCGAAACGGTATCCCGCTTCATGACAGACGATCAGCCGCCGGTTTTTTTCAAGCTTCTGAAGAATGCGGAGCAGTTTGATCCTGGGAACATCGATCAGTTTTCCCAGCAGCTCCGATGA
>CBDUUJ010000556.1:0-1886 GCA_965370205.1 uncultured bacterium | reverse complement strand
CTGGAGCTCGACCCGCAAGTACCGCATCCGCGACGCTTGGAATATCGCGAAAAACGCGGTTAAATCACCGGTTGTCGACGGCGGCGAGATCAAGCACACGCTCGAACGGCAGGTAATCCGCGACCTGAAAAATGTGCACGGATTAATCAGCGAAGGCGATCCAGCGCTTCTGGTCAGCGGCGTCGACCGTATCGGAATGGCGGAGGCGCTTGACGAAATCGGCTGCGACACGATCTACGGCGACTTCCTGTTCGCGCTCAAAATCAATAAACCGATCCGGTCCCTGAGGGAACTCAACCGGGTCGCCGCGACTCTTCTCCCGATAATGACACAACTCCCGTTCAAGTGGCTATATCCGACCGGCAAAAAGCAGGAGGAATTCAAGCCGCGATTTCCGGAGCAGTTCAATCGCGCGAAAATTGTCGCGGGCGATTTCCACTACATCCGAAAGTACATGCCGGAGGATATGTCGGGGAAGATCATCGTCACGAACACGACGACAAAGGACGATGTCGAACTCCTCACAAATCGCGGCGTGAAAGTTTTAGTGACCACCACCCCCCGCATGGGCGACCGCTCCTTCGGCACGAATGTGCTCCAATCCCTCATAGTCGCAATCAGCGGAATGCATCCAGACAACATGAAGTGGGATGATTATCTTGAATACATTAAAAAGATGGATTTGAAGCCGAGCATCACGGAGTTGAATTAGGGGATAAATTGAAGCATATTCAGGAGCAGGCTGATGGATATGAAAAAATTAATTATTAAAAAACGGACGGAAATTATTCGTATCGCTGAGAAATATGGTGCGCGGAATGTCCGTTTGTTCGGTTCTGTTGTGCGAGGCGAATCGGGTGCTGACAGCGATATCGATCTTCTCGTTGAGTTCGGACCGGGAGTGACACTGCTTAAGCATGCGGCTATGGTTCGGGAATTGGAAGCCCTGCTTGGCTGCAAAATCGATGTGGTCAGTGAAAACGGACTGCGTCCCCGCATACGCGACCGTGTGTTCAGGGAGGCGGTACCGATATGAGGGCTGACAAGGACAGATTGCTGGATATTCTTGAAGCAATCGAGAATATCGAAAAATATGCAGCCAATGGTAGGGATGTATTTCAGGACGATGAATTGGTGCAGATCTGGATGGTCCATTATATTCAGGTGATAGGGGAAGCTGCGGCTCATTTGTCGCAGGAAATAAAAAATCAGCATAGTGAACTCCCCTGGCCGGATATCATTTCCATGCGAAATGTGCTTGTCCATCATTATTTCGGTATTGATCTAAAACAGATATGGGATACAGTTCTTCTTGATTTGCCAAATTTGAAAACAAGTATTGGTGATATATTGAAGGGGATAGGAGAATAGATCGGCATGGGAATCCGACCTTTGGTTGTTCTGCTCATTGCCAACATGAAGTGGGATGATTACCTTGAGTACATTAAAAAGATGGATTTAAAGCCGAGTATCACGGAGTTGAATTGATTGGTTCTTAGACGTATTATATAAGATAATGCTTTCATTGGTATATGTGCATTAATTACAACGAGGTGTTTGATAAATAAAATGGGAAAGAAACTATTTAAAATACTAGAGAACTACGGTTTTAAAAAAGGAGAACCTCTACCTTCAGAAAGTGATAATGTAAACTTGGATAAGCTCAAATCAGAACTCCAATCCATTCATAAAACACCTAAGGAAAACTACCCAAATGAAGATATTGGTTATGAACCAGCAATTCAAAATATCCGAGTTACTTTTAATAGGATAGGATGGTACTTAGATAGAATCGCAATCCAAGACCCTTTCGAAGATATTTTAACTTCTGATTCTAGCACGAAAGAAAAGCTTGAAAGAATCGGTGAAGCATGTGCATTGGTTTA
>CBDUUJ010000555.1:0-1901 GCA_965370205.1 uncultured bacterium | reverse complement strand
CAGGGCGGATGTCAGCATGTTTTCAGCCTTGCCCTGCTGATCCACAGTCTTCGCATCCACCGCCACCTGACGGGCTTCAATCACATTCTGAAGAGTCTCACGCTCGTGCGCCGCATAACCCTTTACAGTCTCAACCAGGTTAGGCACAAGGTCGTATCGCCGTTTCAGTTCCACGTCGATCTGCGCCCACTGGGTATCGACACGGTTCCTCAATCCGACCAGACTGTTGTAGACACCGACAAACCAGAAAATAAGCGCTGCAATTCCTGCAACCAGTACAATTGCTGTGATTATTCCTGCCACAATTTGCTCCCTGTTTCCTTGATTTTCACGATGATAATTTCGGTCGGAGTATATCATAAAAAAATCCATTCTGTACCCATGCACTCGCAGGGATTTTTGAAAAACTATGCTCCCCCGTTGCGTCCCTGCCGGCAATTCGAACCACGCTTGACGTATGGCACTGTGACACGTACACTTCCTTTCTTAAGCGCCCACTTGATGGGCTTTCCGGGAAGGAGTCCGTGTAATGCCGACCACAATGGTTGTCGGAACTCAATGGGGGGATGAGGGGAAAGGCAAGGTGGTGGATTTCCTTGCACAGGATGCCGATATAGTCGTTCGAAGCCAGGGCGGCAATAACGCAGGTCATACCGTCGCCGTGGAGGAAGAGATCTTTAAACTGTACCACCTTCCATGCGGTATTCTGCATCCTGAGAAAACCAGCGTCATCGGGCGCGGCATGGCGCTTAATCCTCTGCGCCTTTTCGAGGAAATCGAACAGCTCATCGCGAGAGGTATCCCCTGCAACAACCTGATTATCAGCCACCATGCGCATCTCATAATGCCGTATCATATGCTCCTTGATGAGCTGGAGGAGAACCGCAGAAGCGCTCGGGACAGCCGTGGTATTATCGGAACAACCAAACGAGGCATAGGTCCGGTTTTCGCCGACAAGATGTCGAGAAGCGGTTTCAGAATTTGCGACCTGTACGACCCGCAGGGTTTCCGTGAACGCGTAAGGTATGTCTGCGAGGAAAAAAACGCTCTCTTTACCGGTCTGTATCAGGTCGACCCAGTCGATCCGGATCAGATCACTGATGAATATCTCGAAATCGGACAGAAATTACAGCCATACATCGGGGACGCTGTCGGAATCATTATCCAGGGTCTGGATCAGAATAAACATATCCTGTTCGAGGGCGCTCAGGGAACACTGCTGGATATCGATTACGGCATTCAGTATCCGTTCCTGACAAGCTCGCATCCTGTCTCAAGCGGCATGTGCCTTGGAACAGGACTCGCTCCAAATCGAATCGACAGGGTGTTCGGAGTCGTGAAAGCCTACATATCGAGAGTCGGTGAAGGTCCGTTCCCGACTGAGCTGCATGACGAAATGGGAAACCGGCTCCGTGACCTTGGGAACGAATACGGCACGACAACAGGCCGTCCAAGACGTATCGGATGGCTTGATCTTATCCTGCTCAAGTACTCGGCTGTCCTGAACGGACTCACCGATATCGTTCTGACAAAGGTGGATATCCTCGACGAGATGCCGGAAATCCAGGTTGCAGTCGCTTACGAGCTTAACGGAGAACGAGTTAATTCTCTTCCATCCGATCCCGCTCTCCTGACGCAACTCAAACCGGTCTATGAAACACTCCCCGGCTGGCTGATAGACACCAGCAATCTCACATCCGGCGATATCCTTCCGGATCCACTCCTGAAATTCCTTAACTTCATCAGCAAATCCGTGAGCGTTCCCATTTCACTCCTCGGTGTCGGAACCCGCCGCCATCAGATGGTCGAGCTGGGATAATCCCTTTCCATTTATCTGCAATCGTATCAGAGCCGCGACCGTCAGCTCGACTTTCGTCATTTATGCGGCTTTGGTTTTATCT
>CBDUUJ010000554.1:0-1903 GCA_965370205.1 uncultured bacterium | reverse complement strand
CCGCGATTGTTGTGAAACCGTGCCTTGATATGCTGCTTCCCGAGAACGCGATCCGGTTCTCCATTGCCAGAAAAAGCGTTACCGGTTGATCGCCGAGCGAATACGGGATATGCGCTGAAAAAATCCCGATGAAATCCCTGATGAAATCTGCACCAGCCGACAGAAGCGCAATTACGACCGGTATGAGAACTCCACCGAACACACCCATCGGGTGACGCCAGATCAACGCGCCGATATAACCGAGCGCGCTCATTGCCAGACCCAGGATCATGTAGATAATGAAAATTACAGGGACATAGATCAAAGTGCCCCAGAAGTTCACTAAAGGGTTGGCATACAGCATGTAGTAGATTGTCGGCGGGGTCGATACAATAGCCAGCGGAATCGCTCCAAGGTTCAGAGCGTTGTAAAACATCGCCTTCGCGACATCATCGCCCGTGATAAGGGTCATTCTGAAATGTTCCCACAGAGATTCCTTTGTGTCAGAACAGATCACCAGCGCGGGGAAAACAAAGAGATGGAATCGGATGATGAGAAACCATACAATTAATAAAACGACTGATCGAGTTTCGTACAGCCCCGTTTGATTCCATGATCCGTTATCTTTTGCGTAATACTGCCATATGGAAATCCCGACCAGGTAAACAATTCCCAGCAGTGCAAATGAGAAGGTCCTCACCCAGCCTTTGACATAAAAGACACGGTTGCGCCATTTTCGTGCGAGGTTGGTCGCGGGATTATCGCCGCTTACGGGGTTTTTAATAACGTTGGTCTGGAAGTCGAGACGTCGCACGCTAGAGTATCTCTATTTCATGCTCTTTGATGTATCTTTCGCAGTAGACGCAGAAGAGGAGAATCGGACTTTCCTGAATTAATTTAAACCTGGTCTCGATCTCTTCGACAGTTGTAATGCAGTTCGGGTTCGGACAGTTGAGAATCCCCTTTACTTCCTTCGGGAACCTCACCTTATATTTTTCCCTGACCTCGTATTCCTCGATGATGCTGACTGTCGCGTTGGGGCTGATGACCGACAGCTTGTTGACTTCTTCCTTGGAGATAAAATGATTTGAGATTTTGATGATTCCCTTTTTGCCAAGGACACTTGATTTCAGGTTGGTTCCCACGGTTACGGTTTCTTCGATATCGTCATCAATGCCGAGAATTCTCACAACCTGAAATACAACGCGCGGGTTGAGATGGTCGATCACCGTTCCGTTACGAATCAGCGTGATTCTTCGGGTGATTTTTTCCTGTTCATCGGTCATGATACCACCCCCATGACAAGTGCTATCAGCGCCATGCGGGTTGGAATCCCGTTTGCAGCCTGACGGAAATAAAGCGCGTACGGGGTGCTGTCGACTTCCTCCGACAGTTCGTCCACCCTCGGGAGCGGGTGCAGAATCCTTAAGTCCGGGCTGCATCCCTCCAGGAACTGTTTCGAAATGTTGTAGCCCTCACGAACCTTGTCGTAATCCAGCTCCGCGCCGAATCGCTCACGCTGGATTCGTGTCACGTACAGGATATCCAGTTCGCCCTTTGCCGATTCGAAATCCTCATGCTCCCTGAATGTCACTCCCTGCCCCGCAAGCTCCTCGAGGATGTCCATCGGCATTTCGAGGCCTTTCGGGGAGACAAAAATAAACGAGCATCCGAACTGCCCGAGCGCGAGCGCGAGCGAATGTACCGTGCGACCGTATTTCAGGTCGCCCATAAACCCGACCTGCAAATTTTCCAGCGTGTTTTTTTCCTGAAGGATTGTGTAGAGGTCGAGAAATGTCTGCGACGGGTGCTGGTTGGCCCCGTCCCCGGCGTTGAGAATCGGGATATTCGCGATCTCGCTCGCCAGCCTCGCGGAACCCTCGACCGGATGGCGCATCACGATAATGTCGGCGTATGTCTCGAC
>CBDUUJ010000553.1:0-1903 GCA_965370205.1 uncultured bacterium | reverse complement strand
CTATCCGATGAGGCGGGGCTCTTCAAGTCATTTACTTTTTACCGGACACTAGTGAAAAATAACTAATGGGATTGGTCTAAAATCTCCCTGGCGATTTCACAGTCCTTACCGATCTGCGACGTCAGTTCCTCTATCGAGTCGAATTTCTTCTCCACCCTGATGAAATCGATAAACTCAACAATAAATTCAGCGTCGGGCGGAAGTTCCGATGCCTCTTCGATGTGATCCGGCACCTCGTCAAGAATATGAACCTCAAGCAGCGGCTCGGTGTTGTCGGGATCTATCGTGGGGCGGAACCCAAAATTGGCGACACCCCGCAATTTCAAAGGCGGTTTTGTTTTGTCGTCCATCTGAAAGATATCCGACTCGATAGCGACCGCGTAGATTCCCGGAAGCGGTTTCACTTTCAAGCCTGGCCATCCGAAGTTGATCGTCGAAAATCCGATTACTCTTCCCAGTCCTTTGCCCTTCCGCGCGCGGACCCTGATCGAGTACGGCCTTCCCAGAAGCTCACGGGCATGTTTCACTTCGCCCGATCCGATACATTCACGTATCGCGGTGGCCTTCACGATCTCCTTCCCGACAACAAACGGGCTGAAAATTTCGATCTCGACATCCTTCGCCTCGCATTCATGAATAAGAAAATCTGTGTCGCCCCCGCGTTCCCTGCCGAAATGAAAATCGTAACCCGCGACAATATACTTTGCGCCCCATTTCTCAATAAGCATCGAGTGAAGGAAATCGTGTGCGGACATGTCGATGAGCGGCTTGTCGAAAGTGGGATGGATAAGCACTTCGATGCCGATCTCCGCCATGATCTCTTTTTTTTCATCATTGGTGGTGAGTATTCCGCGTTCCTTCACACGGGGATAGCCCGACTCCTGAAAGCTGAAACATACTGGAGTCAATCGGTTGGTCCGGGCGATCCCGACCGTTCTCTCCAGAAGGGCGCGGTGACCGAGATGAACACCGTCGAACCGTCCGGGAACGATCGCGGAACCCGGTCCCCTGGACGTCCATTCATTTATGTCGCGGTATTCTTTCACTTTATCTGATCATTCATATTGACCGGATTACAGATATTACACTATCCACGGTTTAAACGGCACAATCTCCACTCCGTTCTCTTTCAGCCGACCCAGTGAGCGAAATTTACCATCGACGTTAATAATTCTCATTACGCCTGCATCTCCGATATCATCAGGCATATCTCCATCGATATCATCGACTGTAAGCATTTTACCATGCCTGATTTTTTCTTCCCGACCATCACGAATCACGCATGACGGCAGGTGTTCGAGAATCCGGTCCACCGGCCTGAGGTGATGCATAAGCACTCGCGATCCGCCAACCTCAAAAGCATCGAACGGAATTGCCTCCTCAATCGGGAAAGGTCCCGACTGAATACGCTCAAGCCCGAGAAGATGCCCGACAGTTCCAAGCGATTCCGCGATGTCGCGTCCGAGCGACCGTATGTAGGTTCCACCAGAAACATGCGCTGAGAAATCGACCCATTCATCTGTGAATTCGCCAAACTCAAGCGAATAGATTTCCACATCGACCGGTTTCAGATCGAGCTTTTCATTTTTTCTTGCCGCCTCGTAACTTCGCCTGCCATCGACCTGTTTCGCGGAGTAAATCGGCGGGGTCTGCTCGATAACCCCGATGAATTTCCGCGCGATCTCATCCAGACATTCATGCCAGCCGTCGGGAACCGCACTGGATTTGATAACCTCGCCTGTTGGATCGAGCGTGTCGGTTTCATCGCCGAGCCATAATCGCGCGCGGTATTTTTTAGATGAACGCAGCGCGTATTCGGCGTATCGAACGGCCCGACCGAGCGCGATCACCATAACTCCGGACGCGAACGGGTCGAGCGTTCCGAGGTGCCCGATCTTCCACT
>CBDUUJ010000552.1:0-1904 GCA_965370205.1 uncultured bacterium | reverse complement strand
ATACCGAAACTCCCGGGATTCAGATAAAGGAGATTATTCACATTCATCGTGAAATCGGCTGTTCGAAGAGGAATAATATCAATCTGACCGCTTCCCGGTTCCATATAACAATGCCAGATTCCCCAGAGGGATCTGTTTGACTGTTCAATCTGTGAGTTTTGGGAGTTATTGTTAATGGAGTCGGATGGAATAAATCCCATTGGATCGGTATTACTGTTATTGCAGCTCAACAGGGCAATCATCAACCATGCCGTGAAGAGCAGGTGTAGATAATTACGGGACATTATCGGTCTCCTTATTGACAGATGTGAATCAAGTATGACAGGTTATAACGGATTATGTCAATCGGGTTTTAACCCTGCATTATGAAGAGGCTTTTCATATCTGCGGCTGATTACGACCACGGCTCGCACGATGAGATAGGCGGAGGTTGCAAAAAATGCCGTTAGAGCGCTCACGGAAACAATGATGTAGAAGGAAAGAATTATTCCCAGAATGCCGCTGATAAACGCGATCAGCATTGCGCCGATTATTACACGTCTGACGGAACCGGCGATCAGCATCGACGTTGCCGCCGGAGCTACCATCATCGCGAAAACCAGAATCGCGCCTATACCTTTCAACAGCAATGCGACCGATAATCCGATCAGTCCGAACATGAGAAGGTTGTACCGTTCTGCGTGAATTCCGAACGCCTTCGCGCTGTCGATATCGAAAGTGATGAAAAGAAATTCCCTCCTGTATATTATAAACAGCGCGGCGATTACAGCGGTCGCGACTGTGATGATTGCAATATCCGACCATGTGACGAGAAGCAGGTCGCCCATCAGGATCGACCATACTCTTGACGCGGATTCCGGAATGAGGGATATCAGAAGTACAGCCACCGCCATTGAAAATGCGAACCCGACACCGATCGCCGTGTCCACCTCTCCCCTCTTTCCAACGTAACCGGCATGCCCGGCGAGAAGGGCGAGAAGGACAGATGTCACGGCTCCTCCGATCATCGGATCGACACCGAGACATACACCGAACGAATGCAGAAGAATAATCACGGCGGCGCCGGCAAGCGCGGCATGGCTTGCCCCGGCGACAAGAAACGTGGAGTTCCTGAACGCCGCGAACGATCCCGCGATCCCGGCATTGATCGCGATCAGGATCACAGCGAGAAATGCCCGGACAACCAGAGGTGATGAAAGGTAGCTAATCATGCCGTCCATGCGATTCCTCCAGAAGGGGATGCCTGAAACCCTCTTCGCAGATCACGACCGGCACGTCGATCCCGTAAGCCTCCCTGAGAATTTCGGGCTGAAGGACCGCATCCGGCGAGTCGAAAGCTATCAGACGGTGATTAAGAAGAAGTATCGAATCAAGATAATGAACGAGAATATTTACATTATGAACCGCTGCGATAACAGTAACCCGGTTCTCCGACGCAAGCTCTCTGAGAAGCTTCGATATCTCCTGCTGGTTCGAGACATCAACGGCTGAGAACGGCTCATCCAGCAAAAGGATCAAAGGATCGACAGCGAGCGCCCGTCCGATCAGAGCGCGCTGCTGCTGTCCGCCTGAGAGCGCGTTGAACGGTCGGTTTGCAAGATCGGACATTTGGATCATGTCGAGAACCCTGTCAAGACGGCCTTTCAATTCACTTATAGAGATCGTCTCCCCGCGCCGGGCTTCAACTCCCTGAAGAATAACATCCCTCACTTTCAGTGGAAGGCGTGTGTTCACATGCTCGGTTTGCGGGACATACCCAATGGATCTCTGGACTCCGGGAGGATTCTCCCACGGTATTTCACCCGAAACGGTCAGGTTGCCGCTGTCGGGCTTCAGAAGTCCCAGAATAAGGCGGATAAGAGTCGTTTTACCCGATCCGTTCGGGCCGGTTATGGCTGTGAAAC
>CBDUUJ010000551.1:0-1926 GCA_965370205.1 uncultured bacterium | reverse complement strand
CGAGATCAGCCTTGAGGGTGCGATTATCCAGGTTGCCGATGCATGGGACGCCATGGTGTCCTGCCGTATTTACAGCCGTGAACTCGATATGGATAAAGCCCTGGAGGAACTCCGTCAAAACTCCGGAACCCAGTTCAATCCGCAGGTTGTTGAGGTCTTTATTCAAATGCTGGAAGATGAAGGCGTGGTTCCGGTTGATGAAATTCCCGGGCTTGAATAAAGCCTTATTAACTCGATTACACCCCTGAATACAGAAACTATTAGTAAAGACCACTCCAGGCTGCCGAGAGCCAGGGAGGAGACAATATGCTGCATATTCATAAATTTGGCGTTTTCCTGTTATTGATCCTGTTAGTTTATCCGGTTTTCACCGGATGCGGTAAGACCGATAATAAACCTCCTGTAATACCGCAGAACTACAATATCGACCCCCCGCGAACCGCTGATAATCCGGTAACGGATATCAAGCAATGGGGAACATGGATCATCCGATGCCACGACGCCACTGATGAAACCGCAGCTTCCGTCGAGGCAGTCCCGCTCAGGTCCGCAGAGCTGCACCTGGATGTTGCGGGGATTCTTCTCCCCCCGGAATGCACAAACTGCATGGATATCATATTAATGGGCGTTATCGACGAGGACTGGACTCTGCATGTCGAACTGACCAACCCGACGATCTATACAGGCTACGATGTCATGGGAATCTTTCCCGGACCCAATGGTCCCACGATCCTGCAACCGGACTGCTACACAGACCTCTACGATATAGACAACGACTCATCCACGCACCATCCGTATGTCGTTTTCGATACCGGAAATCCCAACCAGGCATGGAGTCCGGGAGAAAGCCACAGCCAGACCCTCACATTTCATCGCGCAGAGGGGGAGAAATTCACCGATCTCATCTATGTTGTCGCGGCAAGCTGGCCGGAAAACCAGGACGAGGTTGCCGAGCTGAGAAATCCCCAGGTCAGCGGTCAAATCTATACAGACGCATCCAATCCGGTCACTTTCTCAGTTGAAGTGATCGACTGGCAGGATGATATCGAATACGTTCTGATCGACATGGAACCTCTCAATGGAAGCGCGTACACCCATATGCAGCCGGATGGAAACGGAATATACAAGCTGTTCAATTATGCGCAGTATGGCCTTACGCCCGGATCGGAGACTCTCCTGATCGCTGCAAAAAGTAATGAATCAGACTATCTCACATACACTTATGTGGACGTTGAGATTATCGATCCGCCGCCTCCACCAACATATTTCACGGTTCTAAGCGGTCCGACATCGCTCACCGGAGCCGGAGCGCCGTCGGGCGAAATGGATCTCGCTGTTGCCGGACGTCCCGACGGAACATCATCCACTCTTGTAAATACCACCGGTACTGAAATTTATTCATGGAACATGGATTACTCGGATTCGGATCTTTTCGTAACCCTGACCGACCCCGGAGATCTGGATCCAGATTTCCCGGTCGCGCCGATTTCGAGAATCGCGGTCACTGATCCTGTCGATCCCGACAGCCAGAACACGTACTCGATACTTCAGACGAATCTGGACATTGACATCTGGGATGATACAGCCAATCCGGATATCCTCTACAGAAATATCATACAGCTTCTCGATCTGGAAAGTCTCCAGGTGATCGATTTCAAGCTGACTGCCGACAATGCCGAGACCGATGAGCTTGACGCAATCCTTATGCCCGTCGATGTTTCCAGCGGGATGAACAACAATAAGTACGGTTACGCTCTCTGGGTTCCGGACGGTGGCGCTTACCCGGGATACTATCCATTTGCCGCTCTTGTGAGATATGAGCCTCCATATAAGAATGAAACGGAGGAATATGACACGCTGATCGGCGGCATCCTGGAGGGTTCCGGCGACGGGAAGGTCTCAGCCGAGGATGTTACCGGTCTCGCT
>CBDUUJ010000550.1:0-1935 GCA_965370205.1 uncultured bacterium | reverse complement strand
GCCGGCAAGGATGCCAGCGTTACAGCCGGCAAGGATGCCAGCGTTACAGCCGGCAGGGATGCCAGCGTTACACTACTATACTCTCTCGGTATTCTCCAAATTCGGCGCGCATGCGGTCGCATATCTCGCCGAGTGTCGCTTCAGCCCTGACCGCTTCAAGTACAACCTCGAACATCTCGCCCCGTTTCGAAGCGGTACTCTGAACGGCGTCAAGAGCTTTCTGAACTCTCGAATTATCGCGTTCATCCCGGAGCGCTCTGAGTTTCTTTGACTGCTTATCGCCGAGAGCGGGATCGACCTTCAGGAAATCGACAGGTTCTTCCTCATCTTCGGTCTGATATTTGTTGACACCGACAATTACCCGCTCGCCGGAATCGACCGAGTTCTGCCACTCGTACGCGGCGTTCTGGATTTCCCGCTGCGGATAGCCTTCCTCAATCGCCTGACGCATGCCGCCCCGTCTGTCGATCTCGGCAAAATATTTCATGGCCTCCTCTTCGATTTTATCCGTAAGCGACTCAATCGCCCAGCTTCCGCCGAGTGGATCGACGATATCCGCCACCCCCGATTCATTCGCGAGAATCTGCTGTGTGCGGAGTGCGTGACGAACTGAGGATTCAGTCGGCAGACATAGAGCCTCGTCCATTGAGTTCGTGTGAAGACTCTGGGTTCCTCCGAGAACCGCGGCAAGCGCCTGCATCGCAACCCGGACGGAATTATTCATCGGCTGCTCTCGAGTGAGCATGCTTCCCGCTGTCTGCGTGTGGAACCTGAGCATCCAGCTTTTGGGATTTTCAGCCTTGAATTCATCCTTCATGATTCTTGCCCACAGACGTCTCGCGGCCCGGAATTTCGCGACCTCCTCGATCAGATTGTTGTGCGCGTTGAAAAAGAAACTCAGCCTTGGCGCGAAACTGTCGACCGGAAGTCCCGCCTCAATTGCGGTTTTGACATATTCCCGTCCATCGGCGAGTGTGAACGCGACCTCCTGGACCGCGGTGCATCCCGCCTCGCGGATATGGTAGCCGGAGATCGAGATCGGGTTCCATCTGGGTAGATTATTGGAGCAGTAGCGGAATGTGTCGCTGACAAGATACATGCTCGGATCGGGCGGAAAAATGTAGGTTCCCCGCGCCATGTATTCCTTGAGAATGTCGTTCTGAATCGTCCCGCCAAGACCTTTGACATCAACTCCATTTTTCTCCGCGACCGATATATACATCGCAAGCAGAACCATCGCGGGTGAGTTGATCGTCATCGATGTGGTCACAGTCCCGAGATCGATTCCGCTGAATAAAATTTCCATATCCCGGATGCTGTCTATCGCGACACCGGTTTTGCCGACCTCGCCCTCGGATAGATTATTGTCGGAATCCAGCCCCATCTGCGTCGGAAGATCGAACGCCACCGAAAGACCCGTGAGACCCGAATCGATGAGGAAATGGTATCGGCGGTTGGTGTCCTCAGCGTCGCCGAAACCCGCGTACTGGCGCATAGTCCAGAATCGACCCAGGTACATGGTCGGGTAAACGCCGCGAGTGTAGGGGAACTCCCCCGGCCATCCGATATCGGTATTAAGATCGTTATCCGGGATATCAAGCGGGGTGTAGGCGGCCTGAAAATCAAATCCGGACGTGCTTTTCGGGCTTCTTATTTTACCGGCATCCTTCTGTTTATTGATTTTCTCTTCAAACTTGTTTTTTTCATCGGCGAAATTATCGGTCATGTTTTTTATCTCCTGCTAAGGTCATTTATGTCGTTACACAATTCGGAAATAATGTAGCGCGGACGTCCCGGAATTGTTGAAGAAGTTAAATATAAGAAAATCTGCATGGCGCCCACACACTTCTTCCAGAAGTTTGCGGGTGTCTCCTTTTTATGACGAATGCTCTATAACCATGATAAAAGGCACCCATAAACATCAGGATGATGTGT
>CBDUUJ010000549.1:0-1950 GCA_965370205.1 uncultured bacterium | reverse complement strand
ATTTTTAGAACACGGTTGATTTAGCTCCCAATGGCTAACCGGAAGTAATCCGTACCTCGAAAGGTTGTCTCGATGTCTGGGTGACAAAATACAAGCTGGACGGAACCTGGTAGAATCATTAATGTAAGCTGACGGCTGATTGTTGAAATCGGCATTAAAAACATATGTTCAATTCCGGAGGTTTTTAATTATGAAACGAAGGGCTTATTTTGCGAGTTTGTTTTTTCTGTTTACACTGATTTGCCTGAGTTGTTCCGGCGGTGGCGGAAACCCGATTGCCCCGTCAGCCGATCCCGATCTTATGAATTCCGCCTGTAGCACCGGTCACTCGCAAACCCACATCTGGGGTTACTACGATATCTTCATCGATATTCCCTCAAAGACGGTATCGGCTGTACCAAATCGTCAGGTTATGTTTACAGCGAATATCGTTAATATCATTAATGCCGATCCCGCCGGTCTTGGGTTTAATGTCAACGACATCCAAAAAAGTGCGGATTTCGTCGATGTCGACATTGACTTCGCGATCACTCATCCGTTCCCCGGCCTGCCGAAATATAACGGGTATGACGTTCGCGGTGTTTTCATGAGCGACGGTTCGGGTGAACTTGCATGGAACGACAGTCTTGTTTATCCGGTTCTTGGAACAGACCAGTTCATGCTTCCCGATCCCAACCCCGTCACTGGTGGGAACGGTGCGCCCGATGGCTATACCCGCTGGTTCAATCTGCCGGAGTTCTCAACCGGCGGCATGCCGCTTTTTCAGTATACCCCGGGTAATGCGGCAGCATCCGGATTCGCCGGCACTGCGACACTTAATCCATACAGATATTTCGCCGACAGCCTCGGAACAAATGACGACCTCTGGACATGGCTCAATGACAACGCAGGTACCAACGGGGTGTTCGCATCCGGCGCGACAAACGAGCGTAATTACTATCTTCGTTTCCCAAGTGCTAAGGGGGTTGTTTACGGCTATGCGATAATCGTGAACTGGGAGGGTCCGGATATCCATCCATCGAACGCACCAGAAGCTGTCGCGTGCAGTGTTGTCGATCAGAGCGATGTCTGGTTTGTGGATGATATCGCTAATGGCGGAAATATTGAACTGGATATCAGCATCTGGGACTGGGATTCCACTTTATCAGCCGGGTCGATGGAGGACTACAGTATTTACATTGAATCTCCGGTACTCCTGAATCCATATGAATTCGACTCTACAGAAATGACACCCATCGACGGTGATGAGAATTTTTCCACTTATCATGTTGAAATCGAGGCTGATAACGTTACAGGTAATGAGGACACCGAATACTGGATTATCGTCGAGAGTCCGAACGAGGACTACAAGAATGATCTCGGCGTGACGAACCTTGCGGGCGATGATCCTCTGACAGCTTACTTCCGGTACGATCTTGATGTCTCCGACACTCCGGATAACCAGGATCCCGTGTGCGATCTAGTTATCGATGATGAAAATCCTCCACCGATCGAGGATCTTCTGCCGATCGCAGTGAAATTCGACGCTACCGGTTCGTATGATCCCGACGGTGATGATTTAACTTACGAATGGGATTTCGATGGTGACGATATTTATGGAGAGGACCCGGATGATAATTATACCGGCGATCCCGATAATCCCACTCATATCTATGCGGTGTCCTTTATCGGTGATGTGAGTTTATTGCTGTCCGACGACAAAGGAGGGCAGTCGGAATGCAGCATCGCAGTCGTTGTCACAGGACATCAGTCGAAAAACATCCCGCTCCGTGAAGGTGTCGATGCAATAGACCTTGGCGTCGATCCTGAAAACGGGGACCTCTGGATTGTCTACAGCGACAGGGAAACCTACAAGTACACGCTTGGTGGATGGTACGAGGATGAAACTGATATGTACTCGGCGGGCGTCTCGGATTATACGATTCTATTTTTGGATACTGCCGCCGGTGG
>CBDUUJ010000548.1:0-1966 GCA_965370205.1 uncultured bacterium | reverse complement strand
TTCTTAGTCATCTGAAAATAGAGAAGGAAAGTAACTAAACCTGGTGAAGCCAGGGAATCGAAAGTAGAGGAGATTAATCCCAATGCGATACACAGTGCTACTTCTCGCGTTCGCGCTAATTATAACTGTGATAATGCCATCGGCAGTCCAGGCGGATGAAGAAAGTCCGGATGGACATGGCATTATGGGAGGACCCCGCATGCATGATGGGTCCTGTGAACATGATGGACCAGGTATGATGGAAGGACGTCATGGCATGAGAATGATGCACAGGCATATGGAGCCATGGGAACTTGGCTGGTTTGAGCGCCCGTGGAACTTCTGGCGCCACCTGGATGAAGGGACACTGGACCTTGACGCTATGCATTTCCTGGCCAATGTCAGAACCGTGGCTATCCTTCCGTTTGCCGATTTGACCTCCCCGACAATCGAGGGTGAATCAATGATGAAGAATGCTGGTGGACCCAGGCGCATCGTTGATAACCTTGCTGCTGAATTCATGTCGCGAGGCTACCTGGTGGTTCCTCCGGTGGATGCCGGAGTGCTTTTCCGGAACTACATGGAGGGTGAAGAAATACTCGAGGTTGAGCAGCAGGAGATCGCGAACAATCGGTTGTTCTTCGATAACATGCCTGAGCGCGCGCTTGAATATTACCTGGAATCAATTCCGGGGCTTGAGCGTCAGAGGCTGGCAGGCTCCGGATTCGACGATTATCCCGATCGTGAGGATATCCAGGCGGTCGCTGCCATTCTTGGCGCCGACTGCATTATCCGGGGATTTGTAAATGAATTTGCGGTGAGCCGCGATGTTGACGCTGACTGGCGCACTTTTATTCCGCCGTTCCTTGGACTTATTAATCCCGATCGCAGGACCAGGATTGAGGTCGCCTATTACCTTTATGACGGTCACAGCGGCGAGATGATCTGGAACGGCACTATTGAGCTTACACGGGACTGCAACTGGCCGATGTTCACATCGGAGCGTGAGTTGATCGATGATACCGAGCATGAAGTGGTTTGGGAAATGACCAGTCGGGTTATCCCGAACTGGATGGACCTGATCTGGTCTCATCCGGAGTGGGTACCGTTCGAGATGTGGTACGAGTATGACGAATTCATGGACGATGGCCCGATGATGCATCCGGGCTGGCTGAATCCAATGCGGCGCGGCTGGCATGATAAGTATGAGCGTCATGATTGTAGATTTGATCTTGACCCTGCCGAGGGCTATGACGAGGATTACGCGGAAAAGGAATGCTTGTGATTACCAAACGGATTTTTAATTAGCTGATCCTGAATTATAATAACCCCCGGGCTGCAAACCGGGGGACTTTTTTCCTGACCATGTCATCGGAACCTGAAAAGAAACAGACTTCAATCAACTTGATGAAGGAACTCGCGTCCCGCATGGAAGCCGGCAACGCAAGCGACCTGCATCTCCAGGAGGGAGAGCTTCCCTTCCTGCGTATCGTTTCCGGATTGACTCCCCAGACCGATCTCGGAGTGGTTGACTGCAATGTTCTTGAGGCGTTACTTGCGGAATTGCTGACTTCGGAGGAGCTTCAGGAACTGGAGGACAGGGGAGCTGTTGACTCGGGTATTCAGTTCGGCGAAATGCGCATGAGGCTGGCGGCGTTCAGGCACGTGGGCGGACTTGCTGTCAGCCTGCGACGTATCCCCGCCAAACCGCCGCTATTCAGTGATTTAAACCTTCCCACGGTAATCAGGCGGTTCGCGAATCTTCCGAGGGGCCTTGTGATTTTCTGCGGGCCGACCGGATGCGGGAAGTCGACAACCGCTGCTGCGATTATCCATCAGATTAACACACAGAGACGCGCTCATATAATTACAATTGAAGAGCCGATAGAGTTCATACATCATTCGAAGTCGAGCCTTGTCGCGCAGCGTGAGGTGGGGCGGCATACGTCTTCTTTTTCCGGCGCACTCCGCGACGCATTAAGGGAGG
>CBDUUJ010000547.1:0-1971 GCA_965370205.1 uncultured bacterium | reverse complement strand
AGCCATTTTGATACCGATGGGCTGGAATCCTGAAAGCCATGTGCGACAGCACAGGAGTCTTCCGCATGGTCCGCATCCGATATACAGCTTCGCCTCGTCACGCGCTCCGATCTGGTGAAGTTCAATCCGGCACTTGAAAATGCTTGCAATATCCCTTACGAGCATACGGAAATCCACGCGCCCTTCCGCGGCAAAATGAAAAGTGATCTTGCGGCGATCAAAACGGATATCGGTCGCAAGCATCTTCATCTTCAGGCCATGATGCTCGACACGCTCCCTGCACGTATCCAGGAATTCCTTTTCATCCCCGGCAATTTCCTCAAGAATTTTCTTGTCGTCAGCGGTGACATACCTGACAGCAACCCCGTTAATCAACCGGCTATCAGCTTCACTATCCTCAGCTTCATTCTCATCTTCCTCCAGCTCCTGTGACTGCATACCGACTGACACCGGTTCCTCAATACCCTTAAGAACCTTTCCCCAGTCCTCACCGAACTCATCCCGGAAAATGAACCTTTCCTCGTGCATCGGCTGCCCGATTTCGGGGTCCCATCTGATTATCCTGATAACGCCAAGTTTACCGTGTAAGAATTCAATATATGGCGAAATCACGCCATCGGGCGTCGCTGTTTTATCTTCATCCATGGTTTCAATCTATCCTCAAATACCTGCCAACTGAAAGTATAGCCTTTCCAGCGCAATATCGAAACTGCAGTTGAACCTGATTTTTTCCATAAAGTCATGCAGATGATGAATTGCCCTTGCATTTCGCACGCTTAAATCAAGCGACAGAATTCGCCGCATAAGCCCCGCAAGCAGCAGTATCTCTTTCCCCTGACCCCATCGTTTCCCCTGACTGTCCCTCTTCTCATCAATCCGCCAGTTTACCGGTTTCACCACAAACTCCTTCGACGAAGCCAGATGGCGTTTTATTTCATATGTATCGCCACCCCTTGGCAGATTGGATTTACGCTCAATTGACGCCAATCGCTCGGCAAATCCCGGAATCCTGTCCTTACCGGAACCTTTGCCATGTAATTCTTCTTTCCATTTCAATGCACTCGAAAGCGTTCTTTCCCCACCCCGTTCAACTAAGCCATTCAGCCAGGTGTTTATTTCTCCGACGACCTCCCTGTAACCGTCCGAATGCACCCATCGAAGATAAAGACCGGGACGCCCTCCCGCGAACCGAATCGCTTCCCGTGAAATTTCATCGGAAGGATTATCCCCGATCGCTTCAGCAAACCCGATCATTTCATCCCGGGACAGCAGTGAAAATCTCAATTGATACGATCTTGACAGAACAGTCGGCAACAGCTTTGATGGGATGTCGGTAATGAGAATAAACCTGACATGTTCTCCCGATTCCTCAAGCATTTTAAGCGCTGCGTTCGCAGCAGGTTCGGTAATATTTTCCGCGCGATCGAGAATAATCAGCCTTTCCCGCCCGGGGGAAGCCCTCAGGCTGCCAAGCGCGACAATCTCCCGCATATCATCAACGAGAATCTGGCGATCACGTGAGAGCACGATAACATCCGGATGCGTACCCGTCCGTATTGCCCTGCAGGAGACACAATCGCAACCGTCAGCCGAACCCTCGGAACAATTGAGTGATTTCGCAAGTTTAAGAGCAGTCGCCAGTTTTCCCGTTCCTCCCGGACCGGAAAACAGGATGGTTCCCGGCAGACGATTCGACTCAACCAGATGCGATAGTGTTCTGGTCGGTATGTCCTGTCCGCAAATGCCGCTGAGTAAATTCATTGATTGTATTTTCTGATTAGTCACGGCTATTACTATTTCCCCCTCCCCCCGATTCCCATCGCCGGCATCCCCGGGACCGTTAAGAAAGTGGAAAAAAAATCCGGTACCCCACCCTTTAGGGTGGGTGGAAGGTGCATGAAACCTGGAATTGCCCACCCTAAAGGATGGGGTACCGGATTATTTTTCTATTTTTTTCAACGCGCCCACCCT
>CBDUUJ010000546.1:0-1972 GCA_965370205.1 uncultured bacterium | reverse complement strand
CAATCCTCGAATTCCTCGCTCCCAGGGTCGATATGATTCTCATCGGTGGCGCGTTGGCATTCACTTTCCTTAAAGCTCAGTGGCGCGAGATCGGGATCAGCAGACTGGACGACGAATCCATCGATGAAGCGAGGGTAATTCTCCACAATCAGGAGACAACGGGCTATCGTGTTGAGCTGCCTCGGGATATGCTTGTCGCGCCCAATGCCGATAAGGACACACAGCCGGAACTGGTGGACATGGATGATTTTCCGACGGATTGCGCCGGGTTTGATATCGGGCTGAAAACTCGCAAGGCCTGGGATGCGCTTCTTCGCCGTGCGGGAACGGTTCTCTGGAACGGTCCGATGGGTCTGTTCGAGGACTGGCGATATAACGGCGGAACCAGGGCGATAGCGAAGGCGATAGCTCTGGGCAAATCCTACTCGGTTGCCGGTGGCGGCGAGACAATGAGCGCCATCAATCATTTCGGTCTTGGCTGGGGATTCAGCCATATTTCAACCGGTGGCGGTGCGAGTCTGGAATACCTGAGTGGCCGGACTCTTCCGGGTGTCGCCGTGCTGATTGAGCCGAATCCTGCTCCCGAGTAAATTAATTGATGACTTTTACTGCCTGGCAGTCTTATAATGAACCGGTCAGGGAGATATGACTCCCGATTTCGTATGTTGAGGTGACCTATGCGTACTCCATGTGCTTACGCCAACTGGAAAATGCACAAAACTCTGCCGGAGGCTCTTGAATTTGTATATGAATTCGTGCCTTCCCTTTTCAGTAAGGTGACGGAAAATGATGTGGGCGTGGCCATATTTCCACCTGCCCCGTATATCTGGCCGATTCGTAATGAGCTTGGTGACGAAAGCCCGATTTTCATCGGCGCCCAGGATATCTATCCTGAAAAGGAGGGCGCGTTCACAGGGGAATTGAGCGGGAATATTCTCCGATCCGCCGGCGCTACGCATGTGCTCATAGGTCATTCGGAACGTCGTCACGTTTTGGGCGACAATAATGAAATAGTTAAAAAAAAACTGGCTCGTGCGCTGCGTGACCGACTGATTCCAGTCCTTTGTGTTGGAGAGCAACTCAGGGATCATGAGGCGAACCGGACGGTCGAGGTTGTTAAGGAACAGCTTGAATCCGCATGGACCGGACATGAGGTCACCGGCGGCGCGCTGATCGCTTATGAACCCGTCTGGGCTATCGGAACCGGTAAAAATGCCGAACCCCGTGACGCTCAGAAAATGTGTTCCTGGATACGGGAATGGGCCGCGAATCATTTCACCCCCGAAACCGCAGCGACTATCCGGATTCTTTACGGTGGCAGCGTGAATCCCGACAATATTTCGCAGTACGTTCAACTGCCGGATGTGGACGGTGTGCTGGTTGGTGGCGCAAGTCTCGATCCAAAGAGTTTCCTTGAAATCGCCCGCGCAACCGCTTCCTCGGGAGGGGGAGGCACAGCCTGAAATGGCACTGGATGTTCGACGTCGCCGCGTCGGTTCAGGCGATCGCGCGGTGGAAATTGTCGATGTAATCGGTCGGCTTGATGCTCCCGGTGGCGCATTGCTGCGTTCTTCCGTGCAGGAGGCTTTGAAGGAAGGCTCCCCGAAAATAGCTGTAAACCTCACCGAATGTATTGAGATCCATCGCGAGATGGTCGGTACCATTCATTCCCTCGGTCGGGCATGCATGCGCGCTGATGGGGGACTGGTGATATTTGGCGCTTCCGGCGATGTCCATGAATATATAAAGACGTTCAGCGATACCGATCTTGCGCCCTGGTTCGAATCGGAGCGCGATGCGATAACGCATCTTGGCGTTCAGGTCGAGCCTGAACCTGAGCATGAGGACGAGGATTTGTCACCGGTGGTTCTCGCTCTGGGCGCAGACAAGGTCTTTCACATGTTATTCTGGAAACTGGGCAAGCTTGGCGGACGTCCGGTTGCGAAATTCGACAACATTCCTTCGGTCATGG
>CBDUUJ010000545.1:0-1981 GCA_965370205.1 uncultured bacterium | reverse complement strand
GGAACTCAACAGTGAGCAGGAAGAATTCACCCAGGTGGTTAAGTCATCCTCCGAGAATCTTCTGCAATTGATAAACGACATCCTCGACTTCTCAAAGATCGAAGCCGGTAAGGTCGAGCTCGATATTATAGAATTCAATCTGCGCCAATTGGCTGAAGACACAACCGACACCTTTGCCGCAAAGGCAAGCGACACGGACGTTGAGCTTACGTGTCGGGTTAAACAGGATGTTCCGGCGGTTGTTTACGGCGACCAGGGAAAGCTGCGACAGGCTATCACGAACCTGCTCGGTAACGCATTGAAATTCACGGAACAAGGTGAAGTCGCGTTGGAAATCGGGTTGGATGAAACAACCGGCAGCTCAAGCACTTTCCTTTTCTCAGTCAGGGACACCGGCATTGGTATCCCGCCTGAAAAGCAGGAAGCCATATTCGAGGATTTCGTCCAGGCGGATGGCTCGACGACGCGGGAATACGGCGGCACCGGCTTAGGTTTAGCGATTACGAAAAAGCTCATCGAACTCATGGGTGGACATATATGGGTTGAGAGTGAACCCGGTAAAGGCAGTACGTTCTATTTCACCGCTGTACTGGAACATTCAAAGCAACACGAATTCGTCCATGCCGTCACCACACCCGACTTGCAGGAATTGAAAGTGTTGATAATCGACGACCACGCCACCAACAGGATGATCACATCGGAGATGGTGGCTGCGTTCGGTTACAATCCCGAGGAAGCCGCGAGCGGAACCGAAGGCTTGGAGATGTTGAGAAACGCCCTGAGAATCAAGAAGCCATTCGAGCTGCTTCTACTCGACCTGGAGATGCCCCAAAGAGATGGATTTACCCTCATCGAGGGACTGAAAGCTGATGATGCACTACATTCAATACCCATACTCGCCCTGACGTCCATGGGTGGCAAGATCGAAATAAATGAGATCATGGAGTCGGGCTGCAACGGCTGGCTCTATAAGCCGATCCGGCAATCCAGGCTGTTCGATGCGATTATGACTGTATTCCATCCCGCCCTTGAGAGAAAGAGCATTGAGAAAACGAATGGGCAAGAGGTGTTCAAGAATATCGTCAAAGGACCGAAACTCAAAATATTGTTAGCCGAAGACAATCATGTCAACCAGAAAGTCGCCTCTGCAATGATCACCAAGTTGGGGCATGACTGTGACATAGCCGGCAATGGCTTCGAAGTGCTGGATGCACTCAAGCGCACCGAATACAACTTGATCCTCATGGACATACAGATGCCGGAAATGGATGGCCTCGAAGCAACCGCGGTGATCAGGTCCAACCCTCGCTGGATTAAAATCCCGATCATCGCTCTTACTGCTTATGCCATGCCGGGGGACAGGGAGCGATGCATTGAGGCCGGCATTGATGACTACCTGCCAAAGCCCCTGAATCCGACAGAACTCATCCAGGTATTGGAGCGGTGGGCTCATGGGCGCAAGGTCAAGACCAAAAAAGTAATTTCCGTCACGGATCAAAACGACACCGGTGCCAGCTTCGATTATGAAAAAGCCCTTGGACGTTTAAACGGAGATGAAGAACTCCTCAAAGAGGTTCTCAGGATGTTCCTCGATTCGGTCGGAGAAGGCATAACAAGCCTGAAGGAAGGCATAACACACGGAGAGACCGAGCAGGTCAAGCTGAACGCTCATACACTTAAGGGCGCGGCGTCGAATGTAATCGCCGAAGGCGTGAGAAAAGCGGCCGAGGAGATCGAACAACTCGCCATAGATAACCAGCTCGACCAGGCAGGCGAAAAGATCGACAACCTTGAGAACGAGTTGGAAATATTCGCGAAGGTTGTTTCGGAACATATCTGATTAGTATCTGGGCAACGATGACTGGAAAAATAAATAAAGTACTCGTCGCGGAAGATGATCCCATCTCCATGAAAATCATCGAAGCGACACTCACAAGATGGGGATACCAGGTCTTAGCCGCCGCTGACGGCGTTGAGGCGT
>CBDUUJ010000544.1:0-2000 GCA_965370205.1 uncultured bacterium | reverse complement strand
GGGTGTCCTTTCTATCGTCAATCATCCAGAAAAAGACACCCACAAACCCGCAGATAAAAAAAGAACTGGTCGAGACAGGATTAAGTTTGTGGGCGGCATAATTTTATGACTACAAATCGAGAAGTAGCGAGTGCATCCTGCGCTCGCATGATGATGACGGGACGTCATCACGCCGGGCGACAGGATGTCGCCCCTCCAAAATTACATTCACCCTACTGATACGGATAAAAACAGTGTAAAATACCATCAACCCGGAAAAATGCCGCATCCTGGGAAATACTCGCACGTCTGATAGATAGCCATGGCCACAATAGACGAAATCGATCTTCTCATCCGCGCACGATACCCAATAATTTATCTCATCACATGGGAGGAAAGACGCGCGATTGATGAACTGAAAATGCTCGCGGACAAGCAGGGCAAGGACCTCTGCGTATGGAGCCAGTCGGTTGGATTCACGACCAGGATGGAAGATGAATCGAAGCAGAAAATCCGCGACCCGCAGTCGGTGCTCGAATTTATAATCGAATCGGATGATGTCGCGATTTATGTACTGAAGGATTATCACCCCTACATAATGGAGCCAGCGGTGATACGGCTTCTCCGCGACGCCGCCGAGGCTCTGAAAACCAGCTACAAGACCCTGATCATTCTCTCGCCGATTCTCAGAATCCCTCCGGAACTTGAAAAGGACCTGACCGTTCTCGACTATAAGCTTCCCGACGCGGATGACATGCGGGGGCTTCTCAATGAATTGATCGAGGCGGTGAGCGACAATCCCAGGGTTCGGATCGATTTAAAACCCGACGAGAAGGAGAAACTCATCCAGGCTGCGCTGGGACTGACGGCGGTCGAGGCGGAGAACGCGTTCAGCCGCGTGCTTGTCTCGAAAGGACGGCTGTCGGTGGAGGATATCGACGACATCCTCGCGGAGAAAAAACAGATCGTCCGCAAGTCGGGGCTTCTGGAATATTTCGAGCCTGAGGATGAGTTCGATCATGTGGGCGGAATGAAACCCCTCAAGAGCTGGCTTCGGAAACGCGGGATGGCATTTTCGGAGAAGGCGCGGGAGTACGGACTTCCCGACCCGAGAGGAATTCTGCTGGTCGGCGTTCAGGGATGCGGAAAAAGTCTCACCGCGAAAGCTGTCAGCAATCTCTGGAAACTGCCTCTCATCAGGATGGATTTCGGCAGGCTGTTTTCGAGCCTTGTGGGGTCGAGCGAAGAGAACATGCGGCGCGCGATGGGGGTAGCGGAAAGCATCGCGCCATGCATTCTCTGGATTGACGAGATCGAAAAAGGCATGAGCGGGGTCGAGAATTCCGGGTCGATGGATGCCGGCACCGCCACGCGGGTTTTCGGCACATTTATCACCTGGATGCAGGAGAAGAAGAGTCCGGTGTTTGTGATCGCGACCGCGAACAATATCGAGGCGCTTCCGCCGGAGATCATGCGTAAGGGACGTTTCGATGAGATATTTTTTGTCGATCTTCCGAACCCGAAGGAAAGGGCGGAAATTTTCAATATTCATATCGGGAGAACCGAAAGGAATCCCGATGATTACGATATCAGGGAGCTTGTGCTTTCGAGCAAGAATTTCTCCGGCGCCGAGATTCGCGAGGCGATTATCTCAGGCATGTACGACGGGTTCTCGCAGGACAGGGAATATGATACTGAGGATATTGTGAGAAACATTGAGGCAACGATCCCGCTCGCACGCACGATGCCGGATGCGATCAAGACACTTAGAGAGTGGGCGGGAGTCAGGGCGAGGAGAGCGAACGAAGTCGTGGAGGAGGAGACGATCGATCCGGTTAGTGATGAGGATATCCGGAGGTCGAGGCTTGATTTTCTCAAGGTTCAGGGGGGCGATGATGATGAACCGTCGCCCGAGCCGAAACAGGAGGAAACGGAGAAGGGGTTAAGGGATCCGCTTCGTCCGGGGTCGTAAACAGGTGCTGGCAGGGCACTCGGTTGTTAAAAAAATAAAAAAATCCGGT
>CBDUUJ010000543.1:0-2005 GCA_965370205.1 uncultured bacterium | reverse complement strand
CAGCCGTTTTCATTTCGCCTGAAGATGATCTGGAAGGCGAGGGGATCGCTTCCGTTTGACCGGCTCGGAGAACGGATCGCGCGATGGTTCCGCGAGGTTCTTTTTCAGGGAACAGTTATCGCCGGACGTCCGATTCCAGGCTTGTCGCACGCGGTTGTTTTCTGGTCGTTCATTGTTTTTCTTTTCGAAACCACCGACGGGGTCGCGAGAATGTTCGGTTCGCCTTTCGGAATTCTGGGGAACGGCGCATTTCATGAATTCTACCAGGGAATAGTCGCGATATTTGCGGTTCTTGGGTTCATCGGAATTCTCTATCTTTTCATTCGACGGTTTTTCGAACGTCCGCCTGCGCTCGGCGATCACCTGTCGTATTCATCTGGAGTCGTCGCGTTTTTCATTATGATCCTGATGGTGACTTTCCTCCTCGGCGCGTTTTTCATGAAGGAAACAAACCCGCTTTTCATGGTCAATGCATGGATTCACATCCTCACAATCCTCGCGTTTCTCGTTCTGATACCGCGATCGAAACATCTGCACCTCATCCTGGGATTGTTCACGACCTTCTTCAAGGATTTCGAGCTTGTCCCGATTAAGCCTCTCAATATCGATTTCGAGGATGAGGACATGGACGAGGAGGATATGTACCTCGGCGCGGAAAAATTCACCGACCTCGGAAAATATACGGCGCTCAGTGCGTTTACATGCGTGGAGTGCGGTCGATGCTACGATAACTGTCCGGCGAGAATCACCGGAAAACAGCTCGACCCGAAACAGTTCATGCTTAACCTGAGAGAGGTCTACCTGGATGATCCAGAGGCGGAGATCGCGGGCGACGAGCGTTTCAGCGATGTCATCTGGCAGTGCACAACCTGCGGCGCATGCACGTTCCAGTGTCCGGTCGGAATCGACCAGCCGCTGCCGATCATCGAGATGCGGCGGGGTTATGTCGCTAACAGTGTTTTTCCCGACGCGATGCGTCCGCTTTTCGATAACCTTGAATCGACCGGTAACCCGTGGAACTACCAGCCGACGGACGCGGCGGAATTTATTTCGGAGAATGGATTTCCAGAATTTGAGGGAAGCAAAAAGGTCCTCTACTGGATGGGCTGCATGGCAAGGTATGACGATCACTACAGGAAGGTCGCGATCGCATTTAAAAAACTGCTCGATTCCGCCGGTGTGGATTACGGCGTTCTGGTCGAGGAGCAGTGCACCGGCGACGCCGCGAGACGGGCTGGAAACGAGTTCCTGTTCCAGATGATGGCCGAGGCGAATATCGAGATGCTCAATGAGGCGAATCCGGAATTGATTGTCACTACCTGCCCGCACTGCATGAGGACGTTGAGAGAGTACCAGGCGATGGGTCTCAAGGCGGAGATCAGGATTATCCATCACACGGAATATCTCATGGAACTGATGCGGTCCGGAAAATTGAAATTGAACGGGAAAGGCGAATCGGGAAAGATCGCGTGGCACGATGCGTGTTACCTTTCACGTTACGGCGATGACTGCGAATATCAGAATCCAAGGACATTGATCGAAAAATCCGGTGGAAAGATCGTCGAACCGGAGAGAACGAAACGTCAGAGTTTCTGCTGCGGCGCGGGCGGCGGGATGCTGTTCACCGAGGAAACCGAGGGTACGAGAATCAATCACGAGCGTGTTGATGAACTTTTAAAAACCTCGGCGGATTCGTTCGGGACGGCGTGCCCGTTCTGCCAGATGATGCTTCGTGACGGTCTCGGCGACAAGGGCAGAGAGGATGTACGGGTAAGGGATGTCGCGGAGATAATGGTGGAGTGTCTGCCGACCGATTGATCTCAAACGGCTGTAAAAAAACACAATGTTTCTCGATTTATCGGTATATGAATATATGCCGCCCACAAACTTGATCCTGTCTCGACCAGTTCTTTATTAATCTGCGGGTTTGTGGGTGTCTTTTTCTGGATAATTGACGATAGAAAGGACACCCACAAACCCGATGGTTATCCATGATTGGCAGAAA
>CBDUUJ010000542.1:0-2016 GCA_965370205.1 uncultured bacterium | reverse complement strand
AGAAGTACATCCTCTGCACGATGAACGACATTCCCGATCTCAGATTCATCCGGGTGAGATTTCGCGAACTTCACCCAGTCGCAGTCATTCAGCAGAATGAAAATTCCCTTTACGCGTGAGTCGAGTCTCTTGCGACGGTTGAACTCCTGTCTGATCTCCCAGCATGTGGCGTCGCGGGTCGGTACTTCGTATCGATTTGTGATATATATCCTGAGAATGTTGTCAACGGCATCATAATACTCTTTTACCGCGATTTCATCATCCGCGTCGGGGATCGCAAGCTCGCTGATTTCCTCGTATGCGATCTCCTCAGGTGATTTCGACTTTGTTAATAACGGGATCGGAGCAACGGTTGTTTTCCCCCGCCTGACATGAATCCAGGCGATTATCAGCCCGGCGAGTATTGCAAGCAGAAAGGCGATGAGCAGCCATTTCGAGGTGTTTTTCATGATGATGCCGCTCGGAGGACGAGGGGCGTCGTCATAGACTTCCACCGATACCGGCTCTATCATCAGTTGCTGCTGTTCTCCATTGGCATCGGTATAGTTAACCCTGAACGGACCTATCTCAAATTCGCCCTCCTCGACAGTCGAATATTCTGCGTTGAAAATGTCGATGCTTGTTGTCGCACTGCCGACGATATTGACCTGTTTCCCGGTACTGATATTTCCGTCAAGTTTGACTCCGTCCGGAGTCGGGAAAGCGGGTCTGCTGACATGGATATTTTCATCGCTGCTTACTTTAATCTGTATCTGGAACGACTCTCCAAGCCTGACCAGCCTTGGATTTAATTCCGCTGTTCCTGTGGTTTCAGCAAGAATGGCGGCAGGGAAGAAAATAACGTGCGATGCTATCGCTGCAAGACAGAGCAGCAAAAATGGAATGGTATTTCTTAAATAGACAGTCAACATCAGGTTGTACGACAAAAATACATCTGTATGGTTCGACAGGCTGTAAGGCTAGACAGGGATGCTATCACATGGCGGGCATATGTATCAATCGATTGGCGGCGGAACGCATAAGACCAATCCTGCTAAATAAAATTATATACATGTCCGGGGACATTTTGTTTTTGCCTTCTACGATATTGAATTAATCAGGGATCTACAGGGCAAAAAAAAGTGTCCCCTCCTCAATCAAATCGGGGGTTTTCAGCGGTTTTTCAAAATCCGCATCTTGACGCGGCGGCAATAGTGTGATATAATCCGCTATACTTGGACGAAAATGGCAAACCCGTCGCGAGGCGGGGACGCAAAGCCGAGGGCCTCACTGAGGTGGCCGGGCTGCCGAACCGAGTTCGCTTGGAAAATTTGCGAACCTCCGGTTATGGCCGGAGGTTTTTTTTTCTGCGAACCAGGTTTGGCGTAAGCATCCAGGGATGGTGCAAACGAATAATTGCATTGCCTGGTGGAGGTGATAGTTAGACAATAAAGTAACCTGAAATCATGATGAAACCGAAATTTATTTGAAATAATGCCTGAAAGGAGGCTGGTAGTTGAGTGACAATATTCCGGATTCAATCCGGAAGATAGATAAAGCAGAAAAAATTGAAATCAGGAAAACATTTGTGGTCGCTTTATGCTCCACATTCGATACGGTCGTAGGACCCTTCAGTCGTGACTGAAGAATCCAAATAGCGAGCTATGCCCCGGACTGAGTTCCGGGGCGTTGCATATTTTTTTTACCTATTGATAAATTATCGATTGTTTTTAACCCGTAGAACAGCACGGCAGTGCGTTATGGGGCGCTTTATTAGCAAAAAAGACGCACCTCCGTGCGGGGCTGTTGAAAAAAGCGCAATATTTCTCGATTTATAGTCACTTAAAATTATGCCGCCCACAAACTTAATCCTGTCTCATCCAATTTTTTAATAATCTGCGGGTTTGTGGGTGTCTTTTTCTGGATGATTGACGATAAAAAGGACACCCACAAACCCGATGGTTATCAGAAAATTGACCACATTTGCACCAAGTTTGTGGGCGGCATAGATGGGTTTTAGTTACTAAATATTTTAGT
>CBDUUJ010000541.1:0-2021 GCA_965370205.1 uncultured bacterium | reverse complement strand
AGGAGGTAGCCCTTGACCTGATGCGGGTCATCCGGAGGAATGCACCTTAGAGCGTAGATGCATCCAAGCGCAAGACGACTCTGCCTGTCGCCGGGATTGATTATCAGCTCAGCATTGAAATATTTAATCGCGTCGTCGCCCTGGGAGTTTGCAATCGCGATCTGCCCAAGCGCGGAATTCGCACCGGCGAGTTTGGGATTCAGTTGAAGAGCCATGGTGAATTCATACAGCGCACGGTAATAATCGTGATCCACCATTGCGGCCTGTCCCTGCGCCAGACGGTTTCTTGCCTGGTTGGATCTTTCCTGACCCTTCTGCATGCCGATAAACGCAAACACTACGATCACGATAAACACTATCAGAATCGCGCCGAGGGCATAGGGGGTCGGCCCGATAGTTTTTTTCAACCTGTCCGGAGTTACGGAAGGCTGATCGTCCGGTGTCGCGGATGACTCATCCACGGGGGGGGCGACGGGATCAGCTTCCTGTGTGTTTTCCATTTCCTGATTTTCTTCTGACATAATCCGTTGCCGATATATGATAATCGGATGTTTTGTTTGGTTCAGTTATTCGGAGTTGTTTGCTCCGCGCTTTGATGGATCAATACCCAGAGCACGCATTTTCTTATACAGATGGCTTCGCTCCAGACCCAGTTCTTCCGCTGTGCGCTTGACATTGCCGTTGCATGACTCAAGCCTGCGAAGGATCAGATCGCGTTCGCAGGACGATATCGCATCCCTGAGCGGGGAGTTATCGAACTGCTCGATGAATACATCCCTGCCGGGATCATTATCGTGGGATGGCACGGCAATGGGACGTTCCACGCCGGGAATTATCCCCGCAAGATCCGCAGGGGTGATCTCGTCTCCCGGTGTAAGAATAACCAGCCGCTCAATGATATTCCTTAGCTCACGGACATTTCCCGGCCAGTTATAACCTTTCAATATCTTCAGCGCCTCAGAGTTCAGGATTTTGGGTCTCTGACTGTGCTCGGCTGCGTACCGTCCGAGGAAATGCCGGGCGATGGCGGAAATGTCATCCGGGTGCTCGCGTAGCGGCGGCACATTTATGGGGATCACATTCAGGCGGAAGTAAAGGTCCGGACGGAACTCGCCGTCCTTTATTTGCTGTTCCAGGTTCTGGTTTGTCGCGGCGATAACCCGAACATCGACCTTTATCGATTTCTTCCCGCCGACACGCTCGAACTCCTGCTCCTCCAGCACCCTCAGGACCTTCGCCTGTGTGCCGGGAGACATGTCGCCAACCTCATCCAGAAAGATCGTTCCACCGCTGGCCAGTTCAAATTTCCCCGGCTTGGATTCGGTCGCGCCGGTAAACGCGCCTTTTTCGTGCCCGAATAATTCGCTCTCGATCAGTTCCCCCGGAATAGCGGCGCAGTTGACTTTAACAAACGGTTTGTTCCGGCGCTTGCTGCCCTGGAAAATAGCCCTCGCGACAATCTCCTTGCCGGTTCCGTTCTCGCCGGTTATGAGCACGCGCGATGTTGTCGGGGCGATCTGGTTGATAAGTCCCCGGAGCCGTTCGAGCGATGGGCTGTTCCCGATAAACGTATGCTCATCCTCAGCGCCCTCTCTCAGGAGAAGGTTTTCGCGTTCGAGTTCGAGCAGCCTGAGAGCGTTGCGGATCGTCAGGAGGAGCCTTTCGAGATCGAGCGGCTTTTCGAGAAATGTGAATGCCCCGAGCTTGGTGGCCTCGACCGCGGTCGAGATAGTCGAGTGACCGCTCATCATGATGACAGGCCTCAGCGGATCGTCGCGTCTCAGCTCCCTTAACACCTGAAGGCCGTCCGTATCCGGAAGCCATACATCGAGCAGGATGCAGTCGATCGCCGACTCCCCGGCTCGCGCAAGACCGTCGCCGCCGGTCGCGGCTGTGACCGGCTCGTAACCCTCGCTTGAGAGAATTCCCGAGAGGGTCTTGAGGATGTTCTCCTCATCATCAATTACAAGTACGCGAACCATAAGTGTCCAATCATGTAGGATAGCATAAAAATCAATGAA
>CBDUUJ010000540.1:0-2023 GCA_965370205.1 uncultured bacterium | reverse complement strand
CAATGTCGATGAGGCTGTCGCGATCAGTGTTGTCGATTCGAGCACGCTTTATTACGTTGATGGGGCCACAAACGGCGGGAACGCGATTCTCGATATCAGCGTTTATGACTGGTCGGCATCCACGAGTGATGTAATGGAAGAGTATGTAGTTAAGTGCTATTCGGACGCATGGACCGGCGATGGCGCGGTAGATATGACACCGATTAGTTCAGGGGATAACTACTATACTTTCCAGACAAATATTCCAGCGACATCGTTGACATCAGATGATCCGCTGCCTGTTTGGATTGAGATCAATTATCCGGACCTCGACTACTCAAATAAATTTGGTATTGAAAATGACGCTGACGGAACACTTGCGGGATATTTCCATACGGAGATTCCTGTTGACGATGAAACTCCCCCCGATCCCGAATTCGGCTGGGCGCTTACATGGGGAGGATCTAGTCAGCAATCCGGTGAAGGTGTGGCAGTTGATGATTCCGGTAATTTATTTGTCACCGGCTGGTTCTGGGGTTTAACTGATTTCGATCCTGATCCTGATGATACATTGGAATTATATACAAATGGCGAGGACGATGCTTATATAAGCAAGTTCGATTCATCCGGTGATTTCCAGTGGGTCCGCACATGGGGAGCATTTTTATGGGATGAAGGCCTTGGAGTTGCAGTGGACAGTTCCGGTAATGTCTACGTGACAGGTTATTTCTTAGTGACTGTTAACTTCGATCCCGGTGGGAGTGATCTTCACGCTTCAAACGGCTCGGGCGATGCGTATCTCAGCAAGTTCGATACAGATGGTAATTTTCTATGGGCGCGCACCTGGGGGGGAACATCCTGGGATGAAGGTTTAAGTCTCACTGTAGATGATAACGATGATGTATACGTGTCTGGTTGCTTTCGCAGTATCGTTGATTTTGATCCGGCTGGCTCCGGGGGAGTCTATGAGTTCACGTCGAACGGTGTGGAAGATGCGTATCTCAGCAAGTTCGATCCTGACGGTAATTTCCAGTGGGCGCGAGCCTGGGGAAGTGACCAATGGGATCTGGGCCGCGGAGTTGCATATGACGGGTCCGATGGGATCTATGTCGCAGGTTATTTCACCAACACGGTCGATTTCGATCCCGATCCGGGTAACGTCGTTGAATACACCGCTGACAATGATGGCGATGCGTATGTCAGCAAGTTTGACCTCGACGGCATCTTTCAATGGGCGCGTACCTGGGGCGGAGATCATATGGATGACGTCAATAAACACGGCGTTGCAGCGAGCAGCTCCGGAGTTTATGTGACCGGTAATTTCAGAAGTACGGTAGA
This sequence comes from uncultured bacterium, assembly GCA_965370205.1. GTDB lineage: Bacteria > JAJVIF01 > JAJVIF01 > JAPKYR01 > JAPKYR01 > CBDUUJ01. The sequence continues at coordinate 706 of CBDUUJ010000540.1, read as the reverse complement.
TTTCGATCCGGAAGGCTCCGGAGGGGTATGGGAGTATGCATCGAATGGATATGACGATGCTTTTATAACCAGGTTCGATTCGACCGGCAATTTTGCCTGGGCTTATGCATGGGGAGGTACTAGTGAAGATCAGGGCTGGGGAATTGCTGCAGACGATTTTGATAACGTATATGTATCGGGTCACTTTGTGGGGGAGGTCGATTTCGATCCGGTTGGCGAGGATATCCACGATTCCAATTCCGTGCATATGTTCCTGAGTAAATTTGGCGCCGATGGTACGTATCAATGGGTTCGAACATTAGGGGGAGATGTGGAATGGACCAGTCCAAGAGGGGCGACAGTCAGCAATACGGGCAGCGTTTTTGTAACGGGGCATTTCGATGATATCACCGATTTCGATCCCGGTCCGGGAGAGGATTTTCATGAAGCAATTGGCTTTGATGACGCGTTCCTTGTTAAAATCCTGCCGAACGGTTATTGGGAGTAATAATCAGTATACACACATATAGCTTTTTTACGACTTGTTGATTGTATGAATGATGATATAATTGCCTCCAGTCTGTTTATTGGAGGCTTTTTTTTATGACCGATAGTAGTGGAACAGAATCAGGCGAGACAAAAAAAATTGCCAATCCTGAGGATTTCAAAAAACGTGTTTCGGATGTTATCGAGCAGATTCGTCCGGGGCTTCAGATGGACGGCGGCG
>CBDUUJ010000539.1:0-2024 GCA_965370205.1 uncultured bacterium | reverse complement strand
GAAGCTTCAGGATGAAATTGCACCGAGAATACTGGCAGTTTCCTGTGCCTGATTCCTTCCAAAGTGTTGTCATTAAGGTTGATATGGGTGATTTCAATATCATTTTTGCTCAGGGAATCTATGTCCACGCAGAATCCGTGGTTCTGAACCGTTATGGCTACTTTGCCCGTTTTCAGGTCTTTAACAGGATGGTTTCCCCCGTGGTGCCCGAACTTGAGTTTGTAGGTCTTTCCGCCAAGAGCCAGTCCCGTCCCCATGACTGAAACATCTCGGCATTTTCGCGGGTGAACAGGTGACGACCCTCGCGAACCCCGTCATCGATTATCACGAGTTCAGCAAGCTGTCCCATGTAGAGGAATTCGTCATCGGTGAGAATGTCGCCGATCCCGAATTCATCAGCGGCGGCGCGTGTTGTTTCGATATCGAGCCAGACAGCGTCGCGGCCACCGAGAATTGATGAGAACAGCGCGATTCCGAATCCGTGTTTGACTGAGTGAAGTGTTGTGTCGAGGATGAAATGGGTCACGCCGAGTTCGCGCCAGTTTGCGATGATGTCGGATGGTTCTGAGTCCCAGGGAACGATGAGGTCCGATTCGATTCCCGGTTTCGCGATTATCGCGGGTGAGTCGAGATAATATATTTTCGGATCGATTGAAAGGATCAGGGTTTCGGATCGATTGAGATTTTCATTTGTCCATTCGAAAGTCTCGTATCCTGGTATATCCTGCGAGATTGCGTTTCTGCGCGCGGATTCTGAAAAATACTGCGGGATCACTTCGACAGATCGTTTCGCCGCCATTCCGAGTACGATAATAAACGGCAGAGCGAGGATGATCGGCACGAGAACTTTTCCGATTGACGGCCAGTATTGATGTGATTTATAAAGCGCCCACGCGGATGTCAGCGACAGGCATATCCAGGTCGGGAACAGGTATCTCGGATATGCCGGCGCGAGGAAGAAATTCAAAAGCATTGTAAGAAACGCGAGAACGAGAATGATTCTGATGTTGCCGATTTCCAGCGGTGATTTTTTTCTCTCCGATGGAATTATTGCCCAGACAATTGCAGGGGGTAATAGAGCGAGCCACGCGGGATGGATCGCGAGGTACCATGGTCGCTGATCCCAGTAATTCATTGTCAGGTGCCAGAGATATCCGAGGAATCCGATCAGTGTCCGTGGATAATCGGTTCGCGCGAAAGCCTCGACTGAGAAACTCCCTGTCTGCGATCCCGTCTGCTGGAAAAGTTCTCCGAGGAACGGATGAATCGGGTTGCCGGTCGCGATGAACGAGCGGATATACCAGGGCAGCGGAACGAGAAGCGCGAGAGCTGTCACAAGAATTGCTCCGATGAGCACGCGTCCGGTTAGTTTTTTAGAATCGTTTTCACCGATCATTTTCCAGATCAGGATCGGGATAAAAGCGATGAGAAAAAGCAGGCCGAGATGTTTAGTCGCCGACGCGCATCCGATCAGAATTCCGATTAGAAATATCCGTCCCCATGACAATTGTCTATTCCCATCAAGAAGTAAAGCAAGGGCAAGAACGCAGTACGTGAAAAACGGGAGATCGATCACGCCTGAAAACGGAAGCTCGAATGTCAGCGGTGCGCCTAAGAAAAGGATGATCGACCATAGACCGATTCGTGGATTTCCGAGACTCCGTCCGATTGAGATGATACCGGCGGCGAGCGGGAAAAGATAAATCCAGGTCATCAATCCCGCGCCGAACACTCCGCCTGTCGCCAATCCTAAAGTAAAAAGCATTTCACCGAGGGATGGATAGAAGCTGAACGGGATTCCGGGGACGTCGGTCAGTCTGCCCGCATGGAGGAGAGCGTTTGGGAATGCGTAATGGTGGACAGCGGCATCCCATCCGACCGCCGCGTTTCCGCAGTTGATTAAATCAAGTGTCGCGAGAATCCCGATCAGAATCCAGAGGGCACGGTCGCCGGATGAACTGAATTCAGATTTCCAGAATTTAAATCTTTCCGGCCCCGCCCTGATTATTTCACTCGTGAAAAAA
>CBDUUJ010000538.1:0-2026 GCA_965370205.1 uncultured bacterium | reverse complement strand
AACTATACCATAGAGTTACTCAACCATTTTATTTTTGACGAAAGTCGAGCTTACGCTCGCGGCTCTGATACGGTTTTGAAAAAAAAACGGAGCCTGAACCAGGCTCCGTTTTTTTATTATTTTGATGTGTTTCCGCTCTATAGCAGCGGCAGGTAAATAACTCCGAGATCCAGTATTCCACCCTTGGCGACCGTGATGTACTTCTCGTAGTAAATAATGCCATTGCGGGTCAGGCGGAACGTATGCTCGCCCTCCGGAACATTGTAGAGTATGAACTCACCGTTACTGTTGGTCTGGCTTGAGACCGGCAGACCGACTATCTCAGCAGTCAGTCCCCCGAGCGGCTCGTTATAGATAGTGCTGCTGAAGCATGTCCCGGTAACCTGCCCGAATCCGGGAGGCTCGGTCATGACCTTCTTGAGGTAAATATCGACGAGGGTCTTGAATCCGCCGCTGACCGTAACATTAACCTGTCCTGAGTTGAAGCCGTACTTCTCGGAAACGATGTTATGGGTTCCTGTGGCTACTGCCGGGAAACTGAAGAAACCGTCACCATCGGTTAACGTATCCAGCGGGTTGAAGGTTGACTGGATACGAACTCTCGCGTTATCGATCGGCACGTGCGTGTCCTTATCGAATACCCAGCCCTCGAGAGTTCCGTAGATAATCGCTGCTCCATACTCATTGTAAATTCGGAGGTTATCCCCTTCAGCCCTGGCACCGCTGATATTGGCCACATAGATCGCGCCGAACGCATCAACACGAATCGCGGCGGGAACAAATGAGGTATCTGCAGCGCCGAACTCGCGGATGAAATTGCCGTCATTGTCGAAAATCTGGACCCGTCCGTTGCCTGTGTCCGAAACAAGAATATTCTGGTTTCTCGGATCGATGGCAACCGCGGTCGGTCCCTGGAACTCGCCGGGAAGCGTGCCCATGCCGTTCTGGCGGCCTCCGATGGTCCTCTGAATCACGATGGGTTCGCCGAACACGACCGGCTCGGTAATCGAGATGCTGTCCGCTCTGGGCATCACCCAGATCAGCCGGTTCAGCATGTCGAACTCGAAATCGCAGATATTCGCCGTTCTTACTCCGTCACGGCTGGACATATACATCATGTCCGTGAGGTCCCAGATGATAAAAAGGTTGTTGATAACACATGCCGGGACAACGCCGAGCATCATCGCCAACTGCTGCAGACCGAAATATGTCGGGTAGTCATAATAGACGAGATAATCCACTCCGCCTTCAAAGAAAAAGGTCATGTAATCCGGAGGGAGCGGCGCATCGGGATGATACGCCAGGATCGCGTGATCATTGACCGGGACCGTATTCTGAATCGGCCATGGACAATCCGCGTCAGCGATACATTCCGGAGTATAGACCTTCTGGTATGCAAAAGCGGTGACCGGATGGTATGCGATCGGATGAGGCGTGCAGTCGCAGCTTCCGAACGCCGATGTCGATGCGATGTTAACGCACATGTCCGGGTAATACGGGTCCGGCTCTCCGGCCCACCATGCGGCGTCATAGGTCACATGGGGAACGCCTCCCTGTACATACAGATCGTCATAGGAAGGTGTCGGGCGACAGCCCGCATCCAGGTTTAGCGCCATCACTCCGCGTCCGGTGTCCACCTGACCAAAGTTGGATGTTGCGATACCCAGGAATATGCCGCCTGACAACAGGCGTTTATGGACACCGTAGGGAGTAAATAATTCCAGTCCCGCATCGGTGGCGAGAGCGATATCGCCGTCACCCTCTATGCCGATGTCAATAATCGTCCCGATCGGATAATCGAATGGCGGGGGAATGTCCGGGTCCATCGGATCTCCGGTTGCTCCCGGGCCTTCCGGATCCGGGACCACCGGGTCCGTCCCTTCATCTGGATTTTTGCAGCCCCACGCCGTTAATGTCATAAAAACGGCCAGGCTGAAAACGGTTAGAATAAGTAGATATCTCCGCATTGTTGACTCCTTCATCAATTCAGCTTATTCAATATCGGCATATAACAGGTCAGATTTAT
>CBDUUJ010000537.1:0-2028 GCA_965370205.1 uncultured bacterium | reverse complement strand
TCGAGGAGTGTGCTCACAAAGCAACGGTGCCGCGGCCCAGCGAGCAGTGGCGTTTCAATTTCTCTCGGGTCCAGTGGCGCACCGAGGTCGTCGACGGCAGGTATGTGAAGGTTGTGGACCCCGAGACCGGGAAGCCTGTGCCCGAAGACAACTGGGTCTGGTCTCCTCAAGGCCTGATAGCGATGCACTATCCGGAGATGTGGGGGTTCGTGCAGTTCTCGGACTTGAAGCCGGGTGAAGGGTGGGATATATACTACCGTCATCCTGAGGATCGCGATATCCCTACTCTCATCGCGTGTGGCGAGGGTCGATGCGAGGATATGTCGAACCTGACAAACTACAGCCTGAGGGCGCTTGGTGTCCCGGCAACAAGCGATTTTACGCCGCGCTGGCCGAAGGGCGACAACAATCACGCATGGAACGCGGTTTATTACCAGGGCATATGGTACACATTCATGGGCTGCGAGGCTGGAGCCGTCCCCGTTTACGATTCCATCAAGAATAAATTCTTCGCCAAGGTTTACCGGAAAAGTTTCGGAGCCGATCCGATTATGGGTCCCGCTCCGGACGGCACCGCGCCGCCTCGCCTGATGCGCACGTCCGCAATCGATGTCACCGCAGAATATACCACTGTAAGCGACATTGAAATTCCGGTGGATAATCCATCACTCGCGACATTCCTCTGCGTTCATAATTTTTCCGCATGGAGAGCTGTCGCAGGCGCGTGGGCTGAGAATGACACCGTTCTTTTCAGGGATGTCGGCAACAGGGATATATTGTACTGCGCCACACGATATGTGGAAAACGAATTCGGCTGGGGGGATCATTATCCTGTCGCGACGCCTTTCGTTCTGCATGAGGATGGGTCGGTCGAGTACATCAACCCCTGTCCCGCGATGGAAACAGCGGGCGATATCACTCTCACGGGATTCAGCAGCCGCAACGATCTGGCGGATGCGCAGGAACTGACATTGTTCCGATACGCTGGAATCGAGGATCCCGAAGCTGTCAGCCCGATGGAGTGGCTCGCGTTATCCACTGTTCATGCAGTTACGATTGATGAGATGGTTACCGCGTCATTCCCGGATACGGCGATTGAAGGCGGGTTGTATCTTCTTTCAGATTCGGATAAGCCGGGATCATTCCGTGACGGCAGCCGTCCGTTTATATGGTCGGAAGACGGGATTGTTTATTATTAGAAATGATATGAATTTAATCGCCTGATGGATCCAGCATTTTTTCCAGATCCTCCATCTCGCCCCACATCTGATTTAATTTGATGTTATTCAATTGCTCCGTGAGGATTTTTATATGCTTATCCTCCTCTCCAGCCATTGTCTCCAGCATTTGCAGCAGAATGAGATCATCCGAGTATGTGATTTTTTTCTGGTAGAAACTGTAAGCCCTCTTTTCGTTTTCAATGGCAATTGCAAGGATATCGGCATCGGAATATGAATCAAGCATTTCAATGGCCTCGTTTGTCTCGCTGACCTCATAATCACCCAACGCTGGAATATCGACACCTTTCAGAGCCGGATGGGTGAGAATTTCCTCTCTCCTTGCTTCAAGCCTGGCCTTGTGCCCGATTTCAAATTGAGCCAGCCACTCAAACATCCTTCTACCTGTCTCGGAACCGGACTTCCTTGCGGCAGCGGCATAGAAATTGCGAGCGTTACGCTCCATCGCTATTCCCTTGTCAAGCATTCTTATGACCTGCAGCAGTGATTCCTTAATGTTTCCAGAGTCCATGGTTCACCTCATATACTGGTTGATACACCTGCAAGCTTATCGCATTTCCCGGACATTGTCACAGTTCTGCAGGCAGGCTGAGGGCGTCTCGGAATTATCAATCTACCGGTCTATTGATAAACTATACGATTGATTTTAACCCGTAGAACAGCACGGCAGTGCGTCCCTGATCCCTATTACCATATGAAAACGCACTGCCGTGCGTCCCTGATCCCTATTACCATATGAAAACGCACTGCCGTGCTGTTCTACGAAATCCGTGTAACTGCGAACATTACT
>CBDUUJ010000536.1:0-2028 GCA_965370205.1 uncultured bacterium | reverse complement strand
CTTACTCCTTTCAGTCCTGACATGATTCCATCGGTGATCCACTTCGATGGCAACATCAATACCGAGTTCCTGTTCACAAACAGCCAGATGACAGGTGCCATATGGCCGGTGCTGGATCCCTCGACCTTCGAGCACTATCGGGCATGGCCGGCGATTGGTAAACTTAATGATTTATACACGTCGCTGGCCCCAAGTCTTACTCCTGATGTTGCGGTTGATTCAACAGCGGGATTCGACATGGGAACGCCCGACTTTCCCGATAATCCCGATCTTTATGGCCTGTACACGCAGGACTGGGGAGGCATACTCGGCTGGTGCGGAGGACCACCCCCCGGTATTATGCTGAACCCGAATCCGGTTCACTTCCTGCAGTTCCCATCGTTGGGAAACCAGCCATTGGGAACCCCGGTGGATTTTGGCGGACCGGGTGTGGTCGCTCCTCTTTCGCAAGCCCTGGTTTCACAATTCCAGGGAGTAGGTGGTGGAATTTTCTGCATCGGACCCGGTGGCCCTTGTCCCTTCGGAGCATTGATATTTCCTGAGCCGTTTTACGCGCTTGCTGTCGATGATGATCCCGATGACAACCCCGAGGAGTGGCTGGAGTTTTCCACTCTACCTCAACCCGTTAACCAGTGGGTGCTGGCTGCGACCATCGACGCCGAGCGTGACCTCGAGATATATGAGATAGACTTCGGCCAGCCCACTCCCGCACCCATCCAGCCCTGGTCCTCATTGACGATGGGCAATTTCATGGGCGGAAATGCACAAGCCTTCCCGCTCGACTGCGAGTTCTGCAGCAATTTCTCCAACTTCGGCGGAACCCCCAAGAAGGTCTCTGACACGGATCTCCTTGCCGTGCTGCTCACTGACCAGGCGGGTGGCGGCTTCGTTGTCGAGATTTTCGAGGTGACTCCCGGAATGCCTACATCAATTGCTGTGTCGATGCTGATACCGCTTCCGCTGATGCATTATGGCGTGCCTGGCGTGGCTTACCGTCTCGATGTCGATGAGGTCACCGGCGATATCTATGTGATCCATGAATCGGCGGCAGGCGGCGGTGGTCTGGGCGTTACAATATTCTCGTACTGACAGGTTAGTATCCAGTTATTATTGATATCCGAAATAATCAATGGGGGCGCTGATATTTATGCGCCCCCTTGTGAATTTTTCCTTTTACAGTTATGCAGCATAGTCCGGTGGCGCCTCCAGGCGAGTCTTCGAGCCTGGAGGTGTGCCATCATTGGAAAATACACAATAGTTGTAAAAGAACCTATAATAGAAAGCCATGAGCGATAATTCCCAATCGAAAAAAAATTCCCACCTCGATCCCGGCGAAGAAGCCATGCGGGCTGTCGACGAGCTTGAACGGCAGGCGTGCAAACCGAAACATAAGCCGCTGCTCGACCGCCTTCGTCATGCCGTTCACCATCTCGATGAACATTCGGAGCGTGCGGAGATCGTCGCGCGATGTGCGGTCGAACTTGTTGAAGCGGACAGCCCGATCGAGGTTCTCGAGGCCACACTTGAAGAAGCGATCCGTCTCACACATGCCGAGCGCGGTTATATCCTCATGTGGAACGAGGAAAAACAGGCGCTGGAGCTGTCCGGAGTAGAGGATAGCGACGCGCCATTGCCCAAAGGCGATGAACTCAAAATCTGCAACACTGTCGCGCGGAAGGCGTTCGACGAGGGTAGAGTACTTGTAAATCCCGATATTCAGGCCGACCCGGAATTCTGCGATGCCGAAAGCGTGAAGGCTTTTCAGATACGCTCCGTGCTGGTCGCGCCGCTTGTCGCCGAGACCAACAAGGGCCAGCAGAAGCTCGGCGTCGTCTATCTCGACTCCCGCGCCGCGAGGCATCTGTTTGTCGAGGATGACGCGGTGCTGATGCAGTCCTTCGCGGCTCTGGCTGCAATGAGCATCGCGCATATCAGGGCGGTCCGTTCACTTCGAAACGCATACCGCGAAACGGTGAACGCCCTCGTGAGAGCACTTGAAGCAAAGGACAAATACACCCGCGGCCACAG
>CBDUUJ010000535.1:0-2029 GCA_965370205.1 uncultured bacterium | reverse complement strand
CATAGTTACAAGCCAGATCGTCTGGTTGTTCTCGCAAATGAAGATGATGACGTCCTTACCGAACTTTGAGCCAACGGAAATATGTCCATCATTGATCACGGTCGAACTCTCGTACACAATCTGCTCGGTTGGATCATCGAATGCTGAGTCGTCCTTCGTGTAAACGAGTTGATAATTACCGGAGGATGAATCATATCGCGTATAGCAGATATGGAAAACATCATCGCTGTCGATGAACAGGCACAGATCCTTGACGAGTGAAATACCCGCTCCGGCATTATATACCACCGTCGTATTATCCCACGAATCATGCGGAGCCGCATCGGTCGAGTGCGCCAAACGTATCTGCGATGACAAACTGTTATAAAACGCCAGCCAGACGACATCGAAGGAATCGATGCCGGTTGAACGCACATGGCTGCAATAAGCCGAGGATGCGATTGTGATTTCAGGATAGATCGCAGGATAATTCATCCAGTACGAGGGGGTCATATTATAAGGAGCCTGGGAATGCTTCATCCTGAGATGCGGACCCCATCTGTCGTAGATGGCATAAACATAGCCGTCTGCATCCATCGCGATATCGTCGTTGTAAGAGGGCCATGTAATCCCATGCGCCGCAGTATTCGAGCCTTGCTCGACTTGCTCGAAATACAGGGTATATAAGGTAAAATCGCTCATCGCCCAGGCGTCATTTTGAATCCCGGGAATAATTTTATTGCGGTCACAACGATGCATAGTTGCCGACGCGCTGTCAGCACAATACTCATAACCATAGGTGACCCCATTATCCACCGAACGTCTTGTCCACCAGAAAGAGCCTTGAGAATACAGATTGTATGTATCATCCGCAGCCCATGTCAGGGCGATCTCGCCGCCCTGTTTCTCGCACAGGGCTGGGCTGATATCCATGTACTCCTCGCTGTTGGGATTCGACCAGTGGTCGCCTCCAAACCAGATGATGTCATCAAATACCCAGGAATATTTGACAATTGAGAAATCGGCGTCCGAATCATCATAGACAGCAGGATTTCCAACAAGTGTCGCTCGAACACGGACGGTATCAGATGGATCATCCGGAATTGTCCACTCATAGCTACTGTCATAATCGGTTGCAGCAATGATTTCGTGAGTATCCGCAACGAATTCGTCTTTGGAGTATTCAAGCTTGATTTGTCCTGTGTAACCTGTTGTGGTCCAGGTGATATCGTGTTGCGTGCCGACGATCCATTCTTCCCCGCCATTTGGTGATGTCAGCTCGATAGTTCCCGGTATCTCACCTGCTACTGTAACTGAAGAAAGAAGGAACGACGCTCTGCGGGCAGGATCGGGATATTCGGTTGGGAATCCCTGATCGAATGAGTCTCCACTTGCGCCCGCAGCCTCGACGACCACCCACAGTACAGCTTCCCCGCTTGCCTGTGGAGTACAGTTCGCGATCTCCACCTGAAAGATGGATGAATTAACGGTTCCCGAAACTGCCATTCCCGCCAGATCAACCTGAGAAAATTCATGCGAGCCGGTTGGCACGAAATCACCCTCAACAATGATGCTCTCAACCTCGTTCGGAACTCCAAGTCCGCCGACCGATCCGCCCTGCCAGTCGAAAACCTCGATATCCGCAGCAAATGTTCCACCAAGATCACCCGGAGCTGCATAGTAAAGATCGCTGCCGCCTGTAGAAACACTTACAAAAAATGCTTCCTCGACATTCGCCGCTGTCGGAAAATCCCCGGGATCGTATGTGTCGGGATTCCCAGTCAGAGTGGGATCACCCTCTTCCCAGGTCGCGATCACCGCATATTGGAACTCAGCAACCGGAGTGCTGTCGATGATCGGAAATTCAAGTTCGTATCTTCGTGAATTCACTGCACCCGCTGTGAACCATCCGCGATTATCGTCATTCCCGGATGTCTTGATCCAGTCGTAATAACTGTCATTCAGACCAAGACCGTCCGCGAAAATCCTGTATGAATTCAAAGTCGCGGTCGGATTTGGAATATTGGCAAGCTCTCCGGGAGTGAACTCG
>CBDUUJ010000534.1:0-2052 GCA_965370205.1 uncultured bacterium | reverse complement strand
TGTCAATCAGCCCTGGATTGATATCGTCCTCGGCTATCGGGACAATCGATCTGAGGACAGCCTCAACCGGCTTAAGATCGCCGTCGATGGCAAGGAAATATCGCGCATTGGGTCCCATCAAATTTTTATATCCCGACTTGTCAAAAGCCTTCAGAACAGCGTCGGCGTTGATGCGATATTTTTTTTTGTCCCAGACGACAATAAACTCGGTCACATCAAGGTGTTGGGTTTCACCGTTACCTGCCGGATCGACACTGCTCATTTGGTGTCCTCCCCGGATTCGACCCTGATCTCGCAGGGGGTATCCATGCGGGATCTCATGGGAATTTCAATTGTCAGGACACCCAGATCGAGTTTCGCAGTTATCCGATCGGGATCGGTATCGGCAGGTATCTCGAAAACTCTCCTGAAACTGCCAAAGCCGCGCTCGATCCGGATGCATTTCTCGTCGGGATGATCGCGGACAAAATGCCTGCTTCCTGAGACCATCAGGCGATTGCCCTCGATTTTAAGATCGACATCTTTCCGGTCTATTCCCGGGATTTCGAGCGTGATAATCAGGCCGTCGGGTGATTCATAAATATTTGCTGTCGGATGGAAACTTCTTCCGGCGAGGAAACCGGTTTCCGAACGACCGAACGGACGGTGTGTTTCGAACATATCCTCGATGTCCTCGCAAGGGAACAAGGGATCATCGAAGGGGTCGGGAGGATCTTTACGATCTGGTGTTTGAGCAGACATGGTGTAATAGAATCGGAACTATGTCGATTTCTATGTACCGCATTAAAGCAATACTGTCAAGTGATTTGAGTTGAGTGCGTTAGACTCAGGGTGTCGCGAATTCCTGGATTTCCCTGCCCACTGCACCGGCTATCTTTGCTAAATCTTTCATTAATGTATTAAATTCGGCGAACGTCAACGTCTGGAATCCATCCGACATCGCACGGCCTGGCTCCGGATGAATCTCCAGAAGTAAACCATCCGCGCCCGCGGCAAGCGCCGCCATCGCCATGGATGGGACCCGCGCCGCCGATCCGGTCGCGTGCGACGGGTCCACGATCACCGGCAGAGTCGTTCGCTCGCGAATCACCGGGATAACGCCGATATCGAGCGTGTGCCTTGAATGCGATGAGAAGGTCCGTATTCCGCGTTCGCAGAGGATGACATTCGGGTTACCCTCGGCGAGAATGTATTCCGCAGCGCCCAGCCATTCCTCGAGAGTGGCGCTCATTCCGCGTTTGAGGAGGATTGGTTTCGGCTGTTTTCCCGCCTCGCGAAGGAGTGGGAAATTCTGCATGTTTCTTGAGCCGATCTGGATGATATCGGCGACCTTGCCGACTTTCCCGATGGCGGCAGGCTCCATTGCCTCGGTGATGATACCGATTCCGACTTCCTCCCTGACCCGCGCAAGCATCGCAAGTCCCCGGTCGCCGATACCCTGGAAACTGTACGGGCTTGTCCTGGGTTTGAACGCGCCGCCGCGAAGGATTTTCGCACCTGCATTTTTTGCCGTACGGGCAGTCAGGAGCAGATCGTCCTCGTTCTCGACCGCGCAGGGTCCGGCCATAACGATAAAGTCATCGCCTCCGATCGATGTGTTGATGAACGGGATTTCGATCAGTCTTTTCTCAGTGCCGCTGTCGGGAGATTCAGGACTGTTCTTTCCGGCGAGACTGTATATCGGTTCGGTGTCCTCGATATGGTCCACACCTTTCAGATTTCTGAAGGATGCGGGGTCAAGCCCGTCGCCGTGCGGTGCGATCGTGATCACCATGCGGCCGTCGAGTGTGTCTATGGAGACGCTGCCGTGGTCGCCTGCATGGTGTCGCGCGAGATTAACAACCTGGTCGATCTCGCGGGCGGTTGAATCTGTTGAGAGGATAATTCGCATGTCAAAACCATGCTGCAGCAACACGCCGCAGCCAGATAAGGTTACCGCTAATCATTCAGGTTTTCAAATTGTTTTTCACGGGAATTGTATTGCCGGCTGGAAGCCAGCGTTACAGCCGGCAGGGATGCCAGCGTTACAGCCGGCAGGGATGCCAGCGTTAC
>CBDUUJ010000533.1:0-2052 GCA_965370205.1 uncultured bacterium | reverse complement strand
GGTACAGCCGGCAGGGATGCCAGCGGTACAGCCGGTAGGGATGAGATAAGAAAAAAAAAGTATAAAAAATAATCCGGTACCCCACCCTTTAGGGTGGGCCGCTTCAGAAATCAAACGCTCCTTACTCACCCTAAAGGGTGGGGTACCGGATAAATATTTATGTTTTTTTTAACAGTCCCAGGATGCCAGCGGTACGTGAGAATTAGGATAGAAGTAAACAGAAACAACTGAACGAGGAATCGAAATGCCATATCCGCCGGAATTAAAAGAACTTATTAAAGTTGTCGAAAAAACCCGACCGGAGCGTATCGAGAGGAAACGCCGGGGCGAGGAATTCCCGTCGATGAGTCTTGATGAACGCGACAAGCGGCTGAAGAATTATCATCCCGACTACAAGGACGACAGCCATCGTGAGATCAGGGTGGGCGTATCGAAGGGTTACGGTATCAGCCCTGAGGTTGTCGATACGCTTGAGGCGAGAAGCCGCATCAATCCTGAGGAAATCGATCTTGACAATGCGGATCACGAGGCCGATGTACTTGTCATCGGAGGTGGCGGCGCGGGATCGAGCGCGGCGCTGATGGCGGCGGCATCGGGAGCCAAAGTGATTATCGCGACAAAGCTCCGGCTCGGCGACGCGAACACTATGATGGCGGAGGGCGGTATCCAGACGGCGAGCAAGCTCCACACGGACAGCCCGTACTGGCATTATCTGGATGTCATGGGCGGCGGTCATTTCACAAATGATCCGGAACTGGTGAAAACTCTTGTTACCGAAGCGCCGAAAGTGCTCGCGTGGCTTGAGGGACTTGGCGCCATGTTCTCGAAGGAATCGGACGGGACGCTTCGCACGATGCACGGCGGCGGGACAAGTCGCAAGCGCATGCATTACGCGGGCGATATCACCGGCTCCGAAATAATGCGCACGATCCGCGACGAGGTCCGCAATCATCCTGACAAAATCGAAATTCTCGAATTCTCCCCGGCGGTTGAACTGATTCTTGATAAAGACGGAAAATGCGCCGGAGCGGTTCTTTACAATCTCGACAACGAAGAATATCTGATCGTGCGCGCGAAAGCGGTCGTGATGGCGACTGGCGGAAGCGGTCGGCTTCACATTCGCGGATTCATGACGACCAACCATTACGGCGCGACCGGCGACGGGCTTATCATGGCCTATCGCGCGGGAGTGCCGCTTGTGTTCCTGCATGCGGTGCAGTATCACCCGACCGGCGTTGTGTTCCCCGAGCAGGCGGAGGGACTTCTGATCACCGAAAAATTCCGTGGCGCGGGCGCGAACGTGGTGAATATCGACGGTGAGCAGTTCGTGTATGAGCGCGAGCCGAGGGATGTCGAGGCGGCGAGTCTGATTCGCGAGTGCTCGGAGGATATTGGCAAAGGCGTGCCAACTTCGTCCGGAAAGGTCGGCGTGTGGCTCGACAGCCCGATGCTTGAGATGCTCCACGGTCCGGGTTATGTGCGGAAGGAATTTCCGGGAAAGCATATCCTGTTCAGGCGGTACGATATAGACATCTCGAAAGAGCCGATGCTCATCTACCCGACGCTGCACTACCAGAACGGCGGAATCGAATTCAGCTCGGATTGTACGACTGTGCTTGACGGGCTTTACGCGGCGGGCGAGGTTTCAGGCGGAGTGCACGGCGAGAACCGTCTGATGGGCAACAGCCTTCTGGATGTCACGGTGTTCGGACGGATCGCCGGACGGTCGGCAGCCGAGTATGCAATGAAAAGAAAAACACTGAAGGGTCTCAACCTCGATCATGTGACCAAATATCATGAGGAGTTGGAGAAGGAAGGTATCGTAACCGACCGCCACTCACCCGTAATCCTTCCGGACTACACGAACCCCGACGTCAAAGAACGCCAGGTGGTCGTCGCACCATAGATATAATCAGCGCAGGAAATGTAAGAATAAATATCGGGGACACCTTTTTTTCGCGGGGCGAAAAAGAAGGTGTCCCCGTTTTTTTTATCTTATACCACTACTGTCCGGTTAAAATAGAGCCATCTGGTGGGTAAGGTTCCGGACCT
>CBDUUJ010000532.1:0-2057 GCA_965370205.1 uncultured bacterium | reverse complement strand
TCATAATGAATTATTTGGGATGGTTCCGGAAAATATTTAATGCAACTAATAGGAGAATTTTTACCGCGTTATTATCTTAGAACCTTTATCATCTACCCTGTGTCTCAATGCCGGGTGTATTGTCGATATTAAAGAGTGTGAGCGGCAATGCGGGCAAGGGTGCCCGCGCTCCTAGTATTATAGTTGCCCCTGGTCTGTCGGGGTGCTAGAGTTACCCGCATCATTCAGTTGGGATAAAAGCGAATATATGGAACAGCAAGCATTCAGTCTCGGAAACTGGTGGCAGCAGGGCGGGATAGTGATGTACCCGCTGGCGGTGTTCTCGATTCTGGGAGTCGCGATCCTGATCGAGAAACTGATTTTCCTTAAACGAATCTCGAAGGACGGGATCGAGACAGCCCGTAACGCCGCCGAAAAAGCGATGCAGGGCGACCCCGCGCCACCGTCGGATGCGGGGCCGATCTCGGTCATTTTGAACCGTCTCCATGAACTTGGACAGAGCGGTCACTCGACCGAATCGCTGATCCGCGCATCGGAGAGGGAGGTCGCGAGGCTTGAGGATATCGCGATGCGGGGGATGATCTGGCTCGCGATTATCGGGAACACGGCTCCGTTCATCGGGCTTTTCGGAACAGTGGTCGGGATCATCCGCGCGTTTCATGGTCTGAGCTCACAGGGACTTCTCACCGACCCGTCCAGCAATCCGGAACTTATCAGGGGAATCTCCGAGGCGCTTGTCGCGACGGCAACCGGCTTGCTTGTCGCGGTCCCGGCGGTCATTTTCTACAATTTTCTTCTGAGGGAGATCCGGTCGCGAACGACGCTGATCGAGCTTGCGTGCGCCGATTACGCGGACGCGCTCGGCAACCATAAGGAGAACGGATCGTGAGGAAGAGGTCGCAGGATCAGCCGGTAAGCGATATCAATATCACGCCGCTAACCGACGTGATGCTGGTTCTGCTTGTCATTTTCATGATCTCATCGCCCATTCTCATGGCACGCGGGATCGAGGTTCATCTGCCGCAGGTCGAGGAAGCTCCCGCGCTCGCTGAAAAGGATCACGTTCTGTACGCGACCGAGGAAGGCACGATTACACTTGACGGAACGCAATATTCATTTGAGGAATTGAGTGTCGCATTTTCGGGGATCGTGGAGATCGCCGACGAAGAAGGCGAGGCTGTGAATCTTTTCATCAGGGCTGACGAGTCGGTGACCTACGGCAACATCACGATGATAATGGATATCGCGACAACGTCGGGGATCGAGCGAATCAGTCTGGTTCAGGATATTCTGGATGGAGAATAAACTATAATGAAATAAATGGGGACACCTGCATTTCGAGGACGAAATGAGGTGTCCCCGGGAATGTTCCTGGGAATGTCCCCGGGAATGTTCCTGGGAATGTCCCCGGAGAATAAAAAAAACATTTTGTTAAAGGTTCTTTTTGTTAGAAGTTCTCAATATTTCGGATACGGTGAAGAGTTCAGAGATAAAATCAATCGACGACTGGAACGTCTCATACACGAGGCGGCTCATGCCGTTTTTAGGGTTGTCGGTCATCGTTCATGTGGTCGTTCTGACAGTGATGTTTGGCATGAGCAGTCTGTTCGCGGGTGGAAAGGGTCTGGAGGTCCAGTTATTTGCTCCGGGAGAATCCGGTGATCCGGGCACCGTTCAGCCACTACTTGGAGGAATCGATGTTCCGGAGCGGATAAAGGTATTTCGCATCGATTTTTTCCGCGAGATAATTCCGTGGAGTCCACCTGAACCCGAACCGGTATCGGATGAAGCGATTCCGGCAGAAGATGAGCCTGATGTAGAGGCCATTCCCGAAGTGGAAGAGCCGGAAATCGAGGAAGGGTCAGATGAATCGCCGGACGGGGATGTAGAAGTTTCGGATGATATTCCTGCACAAACCTCGACAGTTGAAGCTGAAGACATTGCCAGCCTCATCAATCTTCCCCCTCCCCTTCTCGCTCAGCCGGTTCGAGCTATCGAGGGGTCTGGTCTGTTGTTTGGCCTGTTTTATTGGGAAGGCCGGGGGGGCTGCGGCTGTT
>CBDUUJ010000531.1:0-2061 GCA_965370205.1 uncultured bacterium | reverse complement strand
CGAATGTGGAAGAAATCCGTACAGCGATGAGCTGGGGGATGCTGGACGGTGTCACGACCAATCCCAGCCTTATCGCCCGGGAAAAACGGGACTATAAGGAAACCGTGAAAGAAATCTGCTCGATTGTTCCCGGACCGGTTTCCGCAGAGGTTCTCTCTACCGATTTCGAGGGAATGCTTGAGGAGGCCCGCGAATGGGCGAAGGTCGCCGAAAATGTTGTTGTCAAGATACCGATCATCCCTGACGGAATGAAGGCGGTTAAAGTACTGGCGCAGGAGGGTATCAGGACAAATGTGACACTTGTATTCAGTGTCAACCAGGCTTTGTTATGCGCGAAAGCGGGAGCGACCTTTGTCAGCCCGTTCGTCGGGCGTATCGATGATATCGGCGGGGACGGGATGATACTTGTTGAAGAGATATTAACGGCATACGATAATTACGATTTTGAGACGGAGGTAATTGTTGCCAGTGTCAGGCATCCGAGGCACGTGATTGAGTCGATGATGATGGGCGCGCATATCGCGACGGTTCCGTTTGGAACGCTTAAGGCGCTGTTTAAGCATCCATTGACGGATATCGGTATTGAGAGATTCATTGCCGATTATAAAGCCGCTCTTGGAGAGTAGAGCAAAATCCACTGATAAATGCGGACATGGAAAAGAGATTTGGCATGGATTGTTCCTCAAACACGGGTTGAGGAGCGAGAAAATGTCATCTTTATTTCCTGCGGAAATGGGAACAACCGAAACGATGGATCCTTTTGATAAACCTTCTGTTGAGGTGGTCAGGTTCTTGATGTACCGCAACCTCAACGATCTTGCAACGGAACGACCGCTGCCATTCGGATATCGAGTCGAGCCATGGTGCAAGCCGATGTTGCCTGCATATGCGGCCACGATGGCGGTGGCGTTTTCGGATTCACCGGATCTGAAAATCTACAGGAAGCTTGATTCGAAAGATGGGTGTATCAGTATCATCAAGGATATAGTCAATATGCAGGATTTTTTTCAGGCGGTGTCCTGGATAGTTTTTTTCAATCGTGAGCCTTGCGCGTTTATTCTTACCGGGATGGCGGGTGGATCAGAATTTGCGCAGATACAGGCGGTTGGTGTCGCACCCCGACACAGGCGTATTGAGATCGGAACTCACCTGGTAAACATGGCGTTGTGGGCTTTCCGCGATCGCAGGCTCCCCGGTGTAATGGTCAAATTAAGCCGGTCTAATCGTAAAGGAATACGTTTCTTCCGCTCGCTTGATTTCCACGTGAGCGATTCAATGGAATACCTGTAGAGGCGAGAGTTGAAAGTTTGTTCAGAGCCTTCTCCGGGCGCAGCAAGCAGCGCCCCTACGACATTAAAAAAACACTATTAATACGGCTTTAAGATATTTCCCTGTAGGGGCGCCGCTTGCTGCGCCCTGTAATCCTTGTAACGTTGAAACTGCACTTAAGGTGCCGGGTATTTTTCAAGGTAGCCGCATTTCTTATCACATTCCGTGGCGATGCAATCCTCCGGATCAAAGGCTCCGCAGTGCATGCATACACCTGATTTGATCGGGAGGGTATCTACGACCGATCTCGCGAACAGGTTAATCTGTTTGTTCATTTTTGCCGCGTTTTCCATCCCGAAATGATTCATGACAGCTTCAACCGCCTTACGTTTCATTACGGAATATTTCTCAACCACCCTTTTTCCGGCCTGGGTGAGGTGCAGGTGTGCGATACGGCGGTCGTGCGAGTCCTCTCGTCGACGCAGAAATCCCAGTTTGACCAGCTTATCGATTGTTTTTGTGGCTGCCGGATAGCTGACACACATGAATTTTGCAATGTCGCCGACGGTCTTCCCGGGATGCTTCTCCAGAATTCTCAGGAGGTTCATGTGTACGAAGCTGATGGGTTTATCGCTGACTTCGGATACAAACCGCTCCTCGATATAATGGCGGGTTAAGAAAGCCAGAAGCTGCAGATTGCGGATGAAACTATCCGTTTCGAATGATCCATTTCCTTTCATAGTGATCCCTCATGCATTGTAGACAGTGGTTAATATTTAACAGAAACAATAT
>CBDUUJ010000530.1:0-2072 GCA_965370205.1 uncultured bacterium | reverse complement strand
TTGTGGGTGTCCTTTCTTATCGTCAATCATCCAGAAAAAGACACCCACAAACCCGTAGATTATTTATAAACCGGTCGATACAGGATTAAGTTTGTGGGCGGCATATTTTTAAGTGCCGATAAATCGAGAAGGATTGTGCTTTTTTCAGTAGTCCCTAGGATGCCACCCGACGTGATGTTTATATTTGCTTTAATATGATTTAAAATCTACAATTCCATACCATAGGAAATCGACATATTCCCATGCAACTCATCAAAGGGAAGAAAGTCGATTGTGTTGTGTATAAAAAAATGGAGGAAATTGAGCAGATCATGAAAAAATTCACCGGTATTGTCACAGTTATTCTTGCCATTCTTATGTTGATGGCATTCTGGACCATGACGGGCTGTAATCGTCCGGAGGTCGGCAGTCCCGAGTATCACGATCCGATGACGGACCAGAGTCCGTTCGAACCAGCGGATGAATTCGAATACCTCGTCGATATCACCGGTGCCGCAGAACGTGTAGCCGGGATGATCGAGGAAGGGGAACTTCCTTCGGATGTGGAAATCGATAAGGAATCAGTCGTTAAAGAACTGGGGCTTCCGGGATTCGAGCAGGAAAATATCCTGGCGGAGGCCAACGACAAGATGGTCCACGCCCACGGGAATTATCGTGTAGCCGAGGATGAATATGGAATCTTGATGGCACTGGCGGAGTCCGGATCGGCGAAAGTGGAATTGCAGTCGCATTTCCCGTCCGACCGCTGGATAGGACATGTCTTTATCGCAAATCCCGATGACCTTTTAAAATTCGGGCTTGATGCGCTCGATTTGAGCCTGTCGGATATGAACGATGATATGTCCGGCGGCATGGGATTTTCAATGGATCTGGATTTTTTCCTCAGCATGTACGGATTCAATGACGCGACCGATATCTACGGATGGATGGGCGATGAGCTGATGATGTTCGATCTGACCAATCCGGATTTCGATCCCGATACTGAGCCGACCGCTGAGAATGTTCCGTTATACACGCTCCTCGCGATATCAACCGATAAACCGGACCAGGCTCTCGATTTGGTGGAGGATTTCTGGACGAGCATGGGGATGTCGATGTTATTCAGTGTCGTGCCCGAACGAACGGAGATCGGGGAATATGACGCCATTGTCATTCCGCCACCGTCACTTGAGGACACACCAATGAGTGAAATGTTCGATGAGGAACAGAAGAAGCAGTTCGAGGAACTACCATCGTCGGTTGCGGTAGCGTTGCCCGGATACTTTCTTGTCGGTGATGAAATTGCGGTCGGGCAGGCAGTTGATTTATTCAAGGAAGCAGGTTCCGAGACAGGTCGCGTGGCCACATTTGAAGCTGAATGGAACTGGGATATGGGAATTGCCAATTTCACGCCCACAAACCTTGGCACATGGATGAATATTGTGGAAAGCGAGGAACTTCAGGACCTCCTGATGGAATTCTACAACGAGACGAGGGATCTTGGAGAGCTTGGTGTGAGCCGAGGCTCGGTCGTGGTTCAGACCAGCGAGACATTCGAGATTGATATCCTGACCAGTCGGGAGAGTATTAGAATGTTCGAAATCATTCAGGAGATCATTGAGGAAACCCCGGATGAAACCTGGGAGGAATTGGGCAGGCAGTTTGGCGAGCAAATGAAGAAAAAAAGCGGAATGGGCGGATTCTGAATGATTCTCATATGCGGAATTGTTTATTTACCATGGATTGTTTATTTATTAGGGGTTGTTGATATACTTAAAAAATAAATTCCGGTACCCCACCCTTTAGGATGGGTGATGGCTCATGAAATTTGGAGAGACCCACCCTAAAGGGTGGGGTACCGGAGTGTTACTTATTATTTAATAAACAAAAAGCGTAACCGCTTCACCTCCTCATGACGGGGAGGTGTAACAAATCCAGTGAGTTTTAAAGCCTTCCAGAGAGTTCACCTGCTTGCCCTGATGGTGGTCGACCTGATCACCGGCGTCGGCGCATTTGTCCTTGCATTCTACCTCGCATGGTACATAAATCAGATTCGGGACCCGTTCGCCATTTGGCTTCCTTTTCTTCCATAC
>CBDUUJ010000529.1:0-2078 GCA_965370205.1 uncultured bacterium | reverse complement strand
CGAGCTTTTTGCGTCCCGCGAAGATCTTGAACATCACATCCAGACCCGAACCGAGAATCGCGATTGTCCTGCATCCGGCGGTCAGAGCTGATGTGTGCGCAATTGAATCGATCCCCCTCGCGCCGCCGGAAATGACAGTGAAACCCCAGCTCGCGAGCTGGTAGGCGAATTTCTCCGTGACTGTCCTTCCGTAGTCCGAATTATTGCGTGTGCCGACAATCGATATCGATGTCCTGTAATCAAAGGCAAGGTCGCCCTTCACATAAAGTACCGGAGGCGGATCGTATATCTCCCTCAGTTGAGCCGGATAATCACGGTCGAAATAAGTCAGGATTTTTACATTACCGGATACATTCTTTTGCTCATTGCCGATTTTCAGTTGTGACACCTGTCCGAGAAATTTGTCCCGATACGATTCCGCCCAGTCTGTGAAGACGGCAAGATCGCCGGATGTAACATTGAGAATTGATTTGAAATCCTGAAAGAGAGTCTTGAGACGCCTGAACTGGGTCCGGAAGGAATTCAGCGTGTTGAGTTCCAGAGCGATTGAAATTTCCTCCCCGGTTGGTTCCCAATCGAAGTCAGGCGTTTTGTTGCTGAACAGAAGAGGATCATTTGGGTGAGTATGCATGATATGCCTCCGTCACGGGTTAAATCCCGTTCATCCATATAACGTGCGGGAACCGAAAAAACCGACATGAAAAACGTAAAAAATTTCGGAAATCGGACATGTTCCCGCATTGTGATGTAGTATTTGCCGGTAATGCCCAGAGCGCGAAAGAAAAAACCACCTCATTCGTCTGTCTATGATCTTACTCCGTCGGAGATGGAGAGCTTCTTCATGTCGATTGGCGAGGAGAGGTATCGGGCGAAACAGGTGCTGGATTCCATTTATCAACACCCGGTGAGCACTTTCGATGAGATGACGACCCTCTCGAAAGACCTTAGAAAAAAGCTGTCGGAGATCCTGACACTATCCCCCCTTACTCTCAGGACAACAGTTGAATCCCCCGACGGCACCATTAAACATGCATATGAGATCGAGAGCTTGGACGGCGCCACCGGACCGAAAATCCTGCTGGAGACTGTCTGGATGCCCGCCGAGTCGACCGATATCGGGCCGACACGCAGGACTCAGGGTGACCGCGAACGGGAGAAGAAGGACAGGCCGCAACGTCACACGCTTTGCATTTCATCTCAACTGGGTTGCGCGGCGGGATGCGAGTTCTGCGCGACCGGAAAGCTGGGACTTCACAGGCAGCTCATGACCGGCGAGATCGTCTACCAGGTGATCCATTCCAAAATCCTCTATGGGAAACTTCCGGATACCATCCTCTTCATGGGTATGGGAGAGCCGATGCATAATTTCGAGGCTGTCACCGGAGCTGTTGAGATTTTGACCCATCCGGGTGCGCTTGGGATGTCTCCCGGACGAATTGTGCTTTCAACGGCGGGAGAGCTGGAGAGGCTTGGGGCATTCAGAAAGCGATTCCCGAAAATCAGGCTTGCCATAAGCCTCAACGCCGCCACCGATCGGCTTCGGACCAGCCTGATGCCGATAAATGAGCGTTTCAACCTGAGGGCGATCAGAGCATTCGTTTCGTCTGTTGATTTATCCTCGGGGGAATTGATTACTCTCGAATATGTGGTGTTGGGTAACATAAACGATACCCCGAAACATGCACAGGCGCTCTCAGGATTCCTGAAGCCGATTTCGGGACGGATCAAGGTGAACCTGATCCCGTATAATCCGGTCGAGGGTATCGATTATAAGTCGCCGGACCGCAGGAGGGTTCTCGCGATTCAGGATGCACTGAAAGAGATCGGCATCAAAACATTCATTCGACGTAACCGGGGCAGGGGAGTATCGGCGGCATGCGGCCAGCTCGCGGGCAAGTAAAAATAAAGTATGGCCGCCCTGTATGTTAAAGGCAGCTATGCATCAATATCGGAAAGAGCATCTGTACAGTATTGGATTGAGCATCTGTACAGTATTGGATTGAGCATCCGGTGGCGCCTCCAAGCGAGTCTTCGAGCTTGGAGGTGTTGATGAAAAATGCAGACCGCGCACCTCCAGG